>JBFGKR010000071.1:0-7926 GCA_041576575.1 Arenicellales bacterium
GAGCACGCCGGAAACCGACTCTGTTCGCCGCTCCCTGATCATCCCAAAGGGGTATTCCAGAAATAAGCAGCATTATGTGCTCATGCATCGGAAGCGCCCGTCGCTCATCAAAACGAGCGAATTGAAAATTTCCACTAAGGACCTGGACTGGTTTGATTTCGAGGTGGCCCAGCGGGCCGACGCCGTGTCGGAAGAAATACTGCACAAGGGCGCCGCCTGAGGCCCCCGCGAAAGAATCCACCGGAAATCTGGCAGCCGGAAATCGTACGGTTTTTCCGTTACGGGCGAGACCGGAAGACGAGCGACTTGTCTGGCTGCGAGTGATATTCTCGGGCGGTGATGATCTATCGTCTCCTCGCCGATATCACCTTCGTCGTTCACCTGACCTTCATTGTGTTCGTCGTCTTTGGCGGATTGCTCGTGGCGTTTCGCGGGCGTATTGCCTGGCTGCACGTGCCGGCGTTGGTGTGGGGAATATTATTGGAGTGGCAGTCTTGGGTCTGCCCGCTTACTCCACTCGAAAACTGGTTTCTGCGCCAAGCCGGGGAGACGGCGTACTCCGGGGGTTTTATCGAGCGTTACCTGATTCCGATTATCTATCCGGACAAGCTCGATCCGGGAATGCAACGAGTTCTAGGCGCTTCGTTATTGCTGTTCAACGTTGTGGTCTACGCTTGGGTCGTTCGCCGCTATCGCCTGCGGATCGGGAAACAAGAGCGCCCCAACCCGAATTCGGACTACCGATGACGCGTTCTGGGCTACCCGGTGGATATCGCCGCGCTTCCCCCATCCGTGGAAATCGTTCCGCGATCATTGGATGACCTTCAATAGCTGACCGGGCGTCGGTTCGCCGTGCGGATACATGTTATTCAGCAGACGCAACTGCTCTTCCGCGTAGCTCCCTATATCAGAATTCACCGCCAGCTTGGCGAAGCTGTCGCCGGGTTTGGCGCGGATCAGTGCGATTCGACGCGATTCCGCTAATCGGTATTCATCTGCCCTCAACCTCCTAAAGCTGTGGATGCAATCGAAGAACGGTCGAGTGACCAGACCGCTCTTGCTCGCGGACGCGAACAGGAACGCCCGGTCGTCGTGAAAAACGGTCGCTACGCGCGAGTTTCGCACGCCGAATGGTCCCTTGATCCGAGTTACACCGGTGTAGCCCGACAGAGAACCCGCCATTAACGGCCGACCGTCCGTCAGTTCGTCGTACTGGCGTCGCAAAAATTGTTCCGGAGATTCCCTGCGATTCAAATCCTGCAGTGTTATCTGCAAGATCGAGTCATTATTCGGAGCGACCGCGAGCAACCGGCTTGGCTGATTTTCGATGCGCCAACCGGAAGGGAACTCCACGGTAAAATCCAATTTGCGATGGTAGAAGCGGTTGTTGCGGGTCACTCCCTGGTTTTCGCTGTGGCCAAAAACCATGCCGTTCAGTCGCTCCAAGAACGTCGTCTTCTCTCCCGTTCTGGTGCCCGCGCCGGGGAAGCGGTTTGCCGCGCGGATGACCTCTTGCAAGCGCCGGTCGTTCTGCGGATGTGTGGAAAACAAGCCGTGATATGAGCGCGGCTCTCGGTTTTCCTCTTCGGCCCGCTGTACTTCGAATGCTTCCTGTGACTTTAGGATATGGATCACGTCGATCATATCTTCGGGATCGTAACCGGTGGCCGCAAGATATTCGGCGCCCAGTCTATCGGCCTCGAGTTCCATTGTCCGGCCGTAACCGCGAATCAGGGCTGTACCGAGGACGCCGGACAAATCCCCCACCGCACGGCTACCGGTACCGATCGTAGCCGCGGCACCAAGTATCTGTATCAGCGTGCCGGTGCGGTGCTGACGCACGGCGTGACGCGCGGTGACATGGCCCAACTCGTGACCTAGTACTCCCGCTAGGTGTGCTTCCGAGTTCATATAGGCGAGGATGCCGCGAGTAACGTAGATGTAACCGCCGGGAAGGGCGAACGCGTTGACCGTCGGTGAGTCGAGGACCGTGAAACGGTATATCAAATCGCTCCGATGGCTATTGTCCGCGAGTTCGCGCCCGATTCGGGTGACGTATTCCTGCAATTCCACATCCTCGTACTCCGGCATTTGTTCGAGAATCTGCTGGTGGTATTCCCGACCCATCTGCAATTCCTGGTCTTCGCTCATCAGCACGAAATCCTTTTCCCCGGTCACCGGATTCGTGGCGCACGCTGCGCTCAAAACCATCGCGATGCACCAAGATGTACGAAATACGAGGATCTTGACTAGCCGAATCTGCTTCATGGTGTTTCGTCCCGAGGTAATAAACTGCGTACGACCACGCCCCAGCGACCGCCCCATTTTCTGAGCGAGAGCCACGACACCGCGCTGTTCCGTACGCCGCGCCGCGGCCCTACGACCCTGGGAATCCGTCTGAGCGTCTATTTTGCGTCGGCCCGGGATCGAAAGTCGACCACTTCGCGGGCGATCCACCCGAACACGGACAGAACGGGGAAACGCGTACCCCTGGGTGTTTTTCCGTCTCGTCAAACATGATAAAAATTGCTGTTGTATGAATTTTCAACTCAACGTCGCGTCACCGAATACGAGGATCGGTCAGCGTGAGTCGCTGATCCCCCGGCGCCGTTCGTGGGGTCCCGCTAAAACGTGAATAGAGCGCTCGACGACTATCCGGTGGTCATAGAAGTCCCCGTTCGCTGGGGCGATATGGATGCCTTTCTCCACGTCAATAACATCAAATATTTTCAATATTTTGAAAGTGCGAGAATCGCTTATTTCGAGCGCATCGGCGCGATGGAGTATCTGCGCGAGACCGGAGTCGGCCCCATACTGGCCTCCACCTGCTGCCGCTATCGGTTTCCAGTGACCTATCCGGACACCTTGCTGGTTGGAGCGACGGTCAGCGACATGAGCCACGACCGATTCACCCAAAAGTATCTCGCGGTCAGCCAGGCCCACGAAGAAATCGCTGCGGAGGGCGACGGCGTAGTGGTAACCTTCGACTACCAGACGCATCGGAAATCGCCAATTCCAAAGATCGTGAGACAGCGCATTCGGGAGATTGAAAACCGGGTTGCGGAAAAGTAGGAACAAGACAGTCAAGCAGTGACAGAAAATTGGCGAAAATCGTACTACTGCGCGGCCGTACGCGGCAGCGACGACCGTGCGAAAGAGGGGTGTTCTCTGTGGCAAGGAGGCACTAAAATACGCGCCCTTCATAATTTTGGGTGCTTTCGCTACTCTGATACTTATTAGAGGTAATTGTGCAATGAGTGAACCCGCTGAACACATGGATAACGGGACGCTTCGCGAAATCGATGGAAGAATGACCGTGTATTACGACGGTTACTGGATACGGTACTACCCTCCGCCCGAGGATACGCTCGCCGCGAAGAAAAGGTTGATCGTGTCGTTGACCCGCCGAACCTTTCATCACACTGAACCCGGAATTAACACTCCCGGCGAAAAGCTCGAGTTGGCGAGGGAAGTGTATGCGCGCGAAACCGATCCAGCGCGAAAACGCGTAAAGGGGGCGATGCTGGCTGGAGCCCTGTTCAATCGTGGCACGGACATCTTCAATTCCGTGGTTACCCTCGCGTCCAAGGGAGTTGTCATCAGTCACGACAACGAACTCATGAAGATGTGTGGGGATTGTTTGAAAGAGGCATTGGAATTGGGAAAGTTGGTCAAGCATTACAGCGGTGAAGAGGGCATCGACGAGTTGTGGGGCGAGCCGTTCCGAGCTTTTTCGATGCCGATTGCCGCGTTTTATGAAAGCCGCTATCTGAAAATTGCCCAAGCAATGCGCAATATCGATTACCTCGCGGATTCCATGACGCGGGTGTTCGCTAGCAGCAAGTATTTCAAGGGGGTTGGCCCGAGGCTCTTGGAGCTCGCCCAGGCCGCAAAAATCGAAGCAGAGACCGTGCGAACTGACGACGTGATTTTCGAAGTGTGGCCGCGGTATGTCGCCGCATTGGAAGCGGTACAGACGTTCAGACCGACAGTATCCGGCGATTTGGGAGACTCAGAGCGGCATCAAGTTGAATACGGCGGCAGGTTACTTCGAGAGGGGAAGGACATCATCACCTATTTGGCCGGCGCGCGTGTGCCCATGCCGAAAACGACCAGGGAATACGTGGCGCAGCTAGACGCCTACGCAGGTGCATAGATATACGTCGGACGGCGACGAACGGCGTCGTCGAGCTTAATTCTCGCTTCTCACCTAAACTCAGGTCAGCGCGCGTCGGTTTTTTGCGTATTCCGCCTGAAGAGTATGAACGTGAGGTCGTCCGGGTGACTCGGTTTTCCGTTAGGATTGTGCATACGATCGCGGCTGGCGCTGATTAACCTGTTCGCGGATTTCATCAAATCGCCGGTGCGAACGGTTTCTATGATTTCTTCGGCGTATAGATTATCCGCTAAACCGTCGCTTGCAATCACCAGTGTGTCTTTAGCTGCGATTTTTGTAGACGGTCCGATCTCAATACGCATATCCGTGTCACCGACTACATTCGACACCATGCTGCGTTCTTCGTGGTGGATCGCGTCACTCTCATCCATCAGTCCCGCCTCCACCGCGTAGCCCGTAGGAGAGTGCGGTATGTTCTGGAACTTGACCTTTCCCCGCTGACCGGTTAACAGCATCAGACAATCACCAACGTGATACGGTCGCATCGTGTTGTCCTGAATTTCGATCACCGCAAGCGTCGTCGCCGCCCCGGTGCCGAGATCGAGAATCGTCTGGTTCGCGGCTTCGATTCCGTCCAGAATGACATCACGCAAAGTCTGTGCTTCGGTCCTCCGGCCGAGTGCGGTCAGAATCGTGTGCACCGCCAGTGTCGAAGCCTGACTTCCTTTTGGCGAACCGCCGACGCCATCGGCAACGATGAGCACCCCGGTGTGTGCGTCCAGAGGTACGACGGCGGCGGTGTCTTCGTTACCCGACGCCTTGTTCGGCGCCGAGTGCGTGAACGCAGCGGCTTCACCGCCGGCGAAGTAATGCCGTTCGATCTCTTCTAGGTCCTGTTGCGAGTAGATTATTGGAGTCCCGAGCGGAACAGGAACCTCCTTACTGGAACGATTTATTGCCACTGTAGGTTTTCGAGGTAGCTGCGCAATTTTGCCACCGTTTTGAATTTCTTTAAAATCAGAGTCCTTTTCAAGCCGCAGCAGATCGATTTAATTTCCGCCGGGAGTTTCGCATAGTGCTTGGGGCCACCGAGGACTTCGTGAAAAGTTCGAATCAAATCCAATAAATCTTCCGTGCGATTTTCGGCTGTGGGCGGGCCCCAATGAAACATGTCGATCAACTTCAGTTGAAAGCCCAATCCATAGTGCTGAACGATTATGTTATCGCTGTGCAGATCACCGTGATAATCCCCCATCTTATGGATGCATTCGATTCCGTGTGTTAGCGTATGTAGAAGATGCAAGGCTTCGAACGGATGAAGCCGTTTGCCTCGTTGGTGGGCGAGGAAGCTTGAAAGCTTTTCTCCCTGAACGAACTCGGACACCAGAAAACGAATTGGTATTTCCTGGTAATCGAAAGTGTCCTGGGTATGGTATTGAATAACGATGGGGCAGTGTCTGAGTTTGTGTAATTTTTTCGCGTAGAAGTTTGAAACCTTGTCGCGAATGTTTCGTTGTGGAAAAAAAAGTTTGGCGGTCCGTTCTATTTTCGCCGCTTTTTCTCGAACCAGGTAGACCTCTCCTTCCCAGCCGCTACCCAGCTTTTCGACCACGACGTACTTGTTCGCCAGTAACGCTCCCGGCGGAAGATCGAACGCGTAGATCTTGCGTAGTTTTTTCTTCTTGTGCATCAATAACGGCAGGTGGAGTATTCGACTATTCGGCCAACGCCTGCACCGAACGAATGGCAACCATGAGCATCGCAAGATCCGGGGCGGAGCCTTGTTCTTTCAATTCGGCCACGGTCTTTTCAATTCTTTCGATTTCAGATTTGTAGTGCGACATCCAAAAATCCACATGCTTTGATTTCGCGCTGGTTTTTACCACCTTGCTGCTGAGTAGGCGTTGATAGCGGAACAGATCTTGATACAAGCCATCTGTTGCCAAACGTTGCCAGTGGTGCCCCGTAGATAAGCGCAGTAGCTGCTCGCGAAGCCAAAAAAGGGTCAAGCGCTGACCCAGCTCAAAATATATGCGCGCCACCTCGTCCAGCTCGAAGGGCGAACCGGCAAACACTTCGACGATGTCTAGACCGGAATAGAGCGCTCCCAATCCGGTGCAATGTTCGGCAAGATCCTGCGGTACGCCTTCATCCGTATATTTCTTGACCGCCTGATCCAGGGCCTCCCGGTGCGGCGGCATCACCAGGTTCCGTAAATGACGCCCGATGTGGCCGACGCCCTCGGTGAATCTCTCGACGCTTCGAGCGATATCGAGAGGTTGCTGAGAGTTCTGCAGCAGCCAGAGCGTCCCGCGTTCCACCAATCGCTGCATTTTTATGAGCATGTCGGTCTGAGTCTCGGCCGACACCTTGTTGTCCAGAGCGTCGATCCTCTCCCGAAAGCTCGCCATGTCAAATACGTCGCGGGCCGATACGTAAGCCTTCGTGATCTCCGGAGCGGTGAAACCGTACTGATCGGAAAAGCGCGATATCATGCTCAGGTCGGCGAAGTTGATGATGCTGTTGGTAATATATGTGGCGACGATCTCGCGGTGTAATGGGTGACTATCCATGTAGCTACGGTATCGCATCCGCAACGGAGTGGGAAAATAGCGCTGAAGGTCTGCGGACAAATACGTGTCTTCGGTAATGTCTGAATTATGCAGCTCTTCGAAAAGGGCGATCTTGACGTAGGAGAACAGAATCGCCAGCTCCGGTCGGGTGAGGCCGCCGCCCTGCGCCAAACGCTCCGCAATCTCGTCGTCGCTGGGCAAGAACTCCAAGGCCCGATTCAATTTACCCCGTCGTTCCAGACGACGGATTACGCGAGCGTGTTCTTCCAGTTTCTCGCTTGCCTGATGGCTAGCGATGCTGAGAGCCTGTGTTTGTCGGTAGTTGTGGGTCAGCACCAGCTGCGCGACTTCGTCGGTCATCTGCTTGAGAAGATTGTTTCGCTGCGTTTGGTCGAGTTCCCCCGCTGATACCGGACCGTCCAGCAGGATCTTTATATTGACCTCGTGATCCGAGCTGTCTACGCCGCCGGAATTGTCTATCGAATCGGTGAATATGTATCCACCGTGCCTGGCAAACTCAATTCGCCCAAGCTGTGTGACGCCGAGGTTCCCTCCCTCGCCGACGACCATGCAGCGTAATTCGTCGGCGTTCACGCGGATGGCGTCGTTGATTCTGTCGCCCACCTCGGCGTGATTCTCTGACTTGGATTTCACGAAGGTCCCGATTCCTCCGTTCCAGAGCAACTCGACGCGCGTCTTGAGGATATGTCGAATCAGATCGTTGGGATTCAGGGATTCGGCGCTCGTGCCGAGCAGTTCCCTAATTTGCGGAGTCAACTTTATGGCCTTTGACGCCCGCGAGAACACGCCCCCCCCTTCGGATATCAGGTCGGCGCTGTAATCGGTCCACGACGATCGGGGCAGCTCGAATAGACGCTTGCGCTCTTCAAAACTGACTTCGGGATCGGGATCGGGATCTATAAAGATGTGTACGTGATTGAACGCCGCCAACAACTTGATGCACGGCGACAACAGCATGCCGTTGCCAAACACGTCTCCCGCCATATCGCCAATGCCGATTACGGTGAAGGGCGTCGATTGGATGTCTTTCCCAAGCTCGCGGAAATGGCGTTTTACCGATTCCCAGGCGCCACGGGCCGTGATCCCCATCTTCTTGTGATCGTAACCCGTGGACCCACCCGACGCGAAGGCGTCGCCAAGCCAGAAGTTGTTGGCGATCGCGATACTGTTTGCAGTGTCCGAGAAAGTCGCAGTCCCCTTGTCGGCGGCGACCAC
>JBFGKR010000072.1:0-7923 GCA_041576575.1 Arenicellales bacterium
GTCGAGGGGCAGCGCTCCGACCATTTCGCACGTATGGCCCCGCCATGTGAGGTTCCGTGCCAAATACATCAATCCTCCGCACTCGGCGTATACCGGTCCTCCACGCTCTATGAAGCCGAACACGTCGGCGCGGAGTGCGTCGTTGTTCTGCAACGCCTGCATTTGAGTTTCCGGAAAGCCTCCGCCGATGAACAAACCATGCACCCTCGGCAACGCTCGATCCCGCAGACTGTCGAAAAACACCAATTCAGCTCCGGCGCGCTGAATTTTTTCCAGGTCATCGGCGTAATAAAACCCGAAGGCGGCGTCTCTGGGAATGCCGATGCGCACATCCGACGTTGCGGGAGCAACCAATCCTGTATCCGCCGTCGGCAACGGCGGCGCCCGCATCGCAATCTGGATAATACTATTCAGATCAACTCCAGCGCCGACGGCATTACAGATTTGATCGATCTTCGCCTGCGCACACTGTACCTCGTTGCCGGGCACCAACCCCAAGTGTCGCTCTTCAATGGCCACTTGGGCGTTTTGATGAATTACACCGACCACGGGCAAATCGGTGTATTCCTTTAAAGCCGCGCGAAGCTTTGCCTCGTGGCGCGCACCGCCTACTTGATTTAAAACGACTGCGGCAATTTGCACCGCCTTGTCGAACGCCTGGTATCCGAGAACCAGCGGCGCGATACCGCGGGTCATGCCTCGAGTATCTATCACCAGTATGACCGGCGCCCGGAGCAATTGCGCCAGCGCCGCGTTACTGTCTCCACCGTGGGTATCCACACCGTCGAACAGACCCTTGTTGCCCTCGATGAGCGCAACATCGGCGCCCCAAGCGCGCGCCGCTGCGGTGTGCCGCAACTGTTGCTCGTTCATGGTATTGAAATCCAGATTGAAGCAATCGCGGCCTGTGGCCAGGCCCAGCCAGATCGGATCGATATAGTCCGGCCCTTTCTTGAAGGCCTGCACCGTAAAACCTGCCGACCTGAGCGCGGCGCAGAGACCAAGCGACACGGTGGTTTTGCCGGAAGACTTATGCGCCGCCGCGATATAAAGATGAGCCATGATGATTGGGGTTCCGACTTGGGGACCGCACCAGGATCGATCCCGGCCTTCGTGGAAGAGCTAGCCCGCCGCTCCCGCGGCCGCTGGTTCCGGCGACGCCGTCGTTGGGTTCCCGATACGCTCCGGTAGAAACGGGAGGACACGCATGGCGACAACGGCAATCAACAGAGATAAGCCGATTCCACCCAGGCCGAGGAGAATTTCCGGCAGACTGGGCGCATATTCGTTAACGACGCCGTCGTAGAACGTGCTGCTCGTCTCCATGCCCGGAAAAAGCAACAGGGGGAAGGCCTGCGCGCCAATAATGATTACATAGATTTGCGCCAGGCCGCCCACGACAACGAGAACGGCACCGGCCACAAGCGCGGTTCGCGATTGTTGGAGTCGGGGCGCGTAGAAGAGCACGAGCGGTATCACGCTGCCCAAGAAAACCTGTACCAACCAGAATACGGCGGTGTACACACCGCCGTCGAGCAGAATGAAACGCTCGACGGCGTGGTGCTCGGTCGCATACAAGTTCGTCAAGTGATAGGCCAATGTCATGTACAACACCACCGCCACGAATATACCAAGAAGGTTTTTGAGTCGATCTAGAATATCGTCACCCACGGAGCGGCCGCTCCAATTGAAAGACGCCACCAGCACGAGCAGGAATATGGCGGTGCCAAAGGACAACGACATGATAATGAACAACGGCGCCATGATAGCGGCGTCGTACGCCTGCCGCGCGACCAGAAAGCCGAATATCGATCCGGTACCGGTCGTGAGGATGAAACGCCAGATAAACGCGGTAAATCCAGCGACCTTTCCGTATCGATTCATCCTGGGCTCAAACATCATCCACAAATAGACCGCGACCACGAGCAAAAAACCGATATAAAGAAAGATATTCCAGGCAAAGATCGATTTGAAATTGTAATACGTCATTGCCACTATCAGCCGATCCGGTCTTCCGAGATCCAACACCAGGACTATCAGCCCCCCGACCAAAAGGGCGATGGCGAGCAATCCGGATAAGCGCGCGAGCGGCTTGTAATCGTGTTTGCCGAAAACGGACGACAAGGAGGCGACATTCAGGATTCCGGACGCCGCAACGATCAGGAATACCGCGAACACGTGAGGCGTCCCCCAGACGATCTGGTTAGTCATCCCGGTAACGTAGTGACCGTGCACCTCCATGTAGTGTGCGGCGGCGTAGCCAATCGCGACCGTAAAGGCAAGCACCGCAAGTAACGCCCAGTAACCGGCGCTTTGGCCTGCCAGCGTCTGATATCTCACCGCAGTCGTCGCTGTGTCACGGTCCATGGTCTCTTCAGACTCCGTGGTAGCGAACGCCGGTGTTGAGGCCCAAGTCCTCGCGTATCTGCCGCGACGGTAGCTCGGCCATTTGCTGCGACACAGCGCTGCTCGCATCATTGAGATCCCCGAACACCAGCGCCTTGTGACCGGCCTGCGCGCACGCTTCCACGCAAGCGGGGTCTCGGTCGCGGTCCACGCGGTGCACGCAGAAATTACAGCTCTCCACCGTGCCCTTGCCGCGCGGGGTCTCGGGCACCTGATTGGTCAGATCTTCGTGCACGAAGGAGCGCGCCTTGTACGGACACGCCATCATGCAATAACGACAACCGATGCAGATGTGCTTGTCGACGAGCACGATGCCGTCGGCGCGTCGAAAAGACGCCCCGGTGGGACAGACGTCGACGCATGGCGGCGTCTCACAATGTTGGCACATGACCGGCAGCGAGTACGTCTTCCCCGTCAATTTATCCTTCAGGTCGAGCTTGCGAATGTATTGTGCATCGGTTAGGGGACGTCCCATGCCGATCAATCCGTGTTCGTCGTTACAGGCATCAACGCATTCGGTGCAACCCTGCGCGCACTTTGTCGTATCGACCAACATACCCCAGCGTACCTTACCCGATACCGGTTCTTCCTCCGAACGGGCGGCCGCCAACTCCAACAATCGCACGCCCGGCGCAAGGGTGAGCACCGCCGCAGCGGCGCCTGCGCCCCCAACCCATTTGCGCCTGCTCTCGTTTATCTGCGAATTTTGATTCGATGACGGCATCTACCGCTACCCGACTAACGCATGAATTGCAAAGGGGTGAACACGTCGCCCAGCAGATGGTCGCGAGACCGTGCGGATCCGGGCGTCGGCTGCCGCGGGGTCGTCGCGTGGCATTCGAAACAATCCATCTTCACCCCGGAATAAGCGTGACACTCTTGACAGAACTGTCCCGGAGCATTGATCGATACGAATCTGCCCTGCTCATCCTTCTGGGTGTGACAATTCAGGCACTCCACGAGACTGTGCTTCTTAGTGCGAATACCCCGATGCATGGTCTCATCGCGTTGATGCATGAGAAAGCGCATATGGTCCCGCCGCATGACGTCGGTCGGCTCCACGCACTGCGCACCGTCGCCCCGCGGAGGAGACGGCTTGGGCAACTCCGCAGCGGCAACGGCAGACATTATCAGCAGCGGAAGCAGAATGACGGACAATCGCATCGCCTTTATTCGCCCATCCCCATTTCGATGTAGCCCGTCGGACACACCTCTGCGCAAATGTGGCACCCCACACAACGCGAATAGTCGGTGTCCACGTAGCGGCCGGTGGTGGATTTGTCCTTCTTCACACGGAACACGGCGTCCTGGGGGCAGAAGATGACGCAGTTGTCGCACTCGAAGCACATGCCGCAGCTCATGCAGCGCTTCGCCTCTTCGACTGCCTGGTCTTCGCTCAATCCATGGTGGCGCTCCTCAAAGTGTCCCAATACCTCGTCACTGGTCGGCACCGTGGCTTCTCTCTTGTGCCGCGGTGTATATTCGAAGTGCGCCAAGTACAACTTGTCCGCCGGTATAATCTCGTGAGCAGAGCGATCCTCGAAGTTGTGTACCGCAAAATCCGAGGACGAAGTTCCCCAACGCTGGGTGTGGTCGTAGTCGCTGGGGGATAACCCCGCTTCGTTCAGCTTTGCAAGCAAATTGAAGTGGTGCACGTCCACTTTCGGGCGCTTGTGCTGCTCTCGCGCATGGAGGTAGTTGTCGATGCTTTCCGCCGCGATTGACGCCTGCCCGATCGCGGTCGTCAACAAATGCGGCCTGATTATATCGCCGGCTACGAAGTGGCCGGGTCTGTTCGGCAATTGATAAAACTTATCTGCGTCCAGGAGTTGTCTATCGTTCCCCAACTCCTCGATTCCGCTCAAATCACCGCCTTGGCCGATGGCGGAGACGATAAGGTCGGCCTCGATTTCAAATTCAGTATTTTCAATCGCCGTCGGGATGCCCTTGTGATCCACGGTGCACTCGGCCATCCTCAGTCCCACCGCGCGCCCGTCTTCCCCGAGTAGCACCTCGACCGGCATCACACCGTTGAAGATCCTGACGCCTTCGTGCAGCGCGTCCTCAATCTCGTGTTCCGCTGCCGTCATGTCCTCGCGTTTGAACAAAGCGGTCAAAGTCACCGCAGCGCCCTCGCGCGCGGCGGCCATGGCTGCGTCGTGGGCGACGTAACCGCAGATGACTTCCTCGGGGCGGTCTTTCGGATTGAATGCGGTGATGTGACCGAGGCGGCGCGCCACGGAGACCACATCTATGGAGGTGTCGCCGCCGCCCACACAGACGACTCTGTCCGTCGTAACTTGCAGGTGGCCTTTGTTGAAGGCCTCCAGAAACTTCACGCCGCTGACGCAATTGGGGGCGTCGCCGCCGGGCACCGGCAACCCGCGTCCGCTCTGGCAACCGATCGCCCACAACACGGCGTCGAATTCTTCCTCTAGATCCTGCACGGAGACATCGCGTCCGACGCGGGTGTTGAGTCGCAGGTCGATATCACCGAGATCGAGAATGCGTTGGATCTCATGATTCAGGTACTCGCGCGGCGTGCGGTATCCGGGAATACCGTAGCGGAACATGCCGCCAAGCTCTTCCTGCATCTCAATGATGGTTGACGCGTGGCCGCGGCGGCGCAGCTGATAGGCCGCGGCCAAACCCGCAGGACCGCCGCCGACAATGGCGACACGCTTGCCGGACAGCGGAGGCGGCGGCTTGAATTTAAAACCTTGTTCAAATGCGGTGTCGCCGATGTACTGCTCCACCGAATTGATCCCCACGAAATCTTCGACGTTGTTACGGTTGCAGCCGTCTTCGCACGGCGCGGGACACACGCGCCCCATCATGGAAGGAAACGGATTGGCGTCGGTGGAGCGTTGGAACGCGTATTCTTGCATACTCATGCCTTCGGGAGGGCGCTCCATTCCACGAACGATCTGCAGCCAACCCCGGATGTCTTCCCCCGACGGGCAGCTGCCTTGGCACGGCGGCGTCCGATGTATATAAGTCGGACACTTGTGGGAGTGATCGCCTTCAAATATCGCGCTCTGCCAATCGGTGACCTCGTGTTCGCCGTCTTTGTACGCGCGAAACGTGAGTTTGCGCTTCATTTCGTCGTGGGACGTTGCCATATAACTTCTCCGGTTTTCGTATAAACGTCGCTGTGCCGTGTGGTCTAATGTTCGCTACCCAGCACCACCGCCTCACCCACCAACTGGTGCACGCTGACGATCATGTCCATACCCATGCCGTAATATGGGAGAACCTTGGTGAACTGGCTCTTGCAAATCGCGCATATAGCCGCCATGTGCGTGACACCGTCATTGTCAATGACTTGCTTCAGCGCCTCCATGCGGGGCAATGCACCCTTCACGCGCAGTTCCATCAAGTCGTCGGTCAACAACCCGCCGCCGCCTCCGCAGCAGAAGGTGTTCTCATAGATAGTCTCCGGCGCCATGTCTACGTAATGATTGCACGAGGCCTTGATGATCTCCCTGGGAATGAGGAACTGGCCCCCGGGCATGGTACCCATGCGCGACGCCCTCGAGACGTTGCACGAATCGTGAAATGTCACGATCTTGTCGTCGTTGGCCTCCTTGTCCAATTTCAACGCGCCTTTTTGAAGAAGATCGTAGGTGAATTCGCAAACGTGTTGCGGCGCGGGATAATTGGGATCTAGAAAGTCGAACGGACCAATGAGCGTGTTCCAGAAACTGTACGCCACGCGCCAGGCGTGACCGCACTCTCCCACAACAATGCGTTTGACCCCGAGATCCAGGGCGGCCTGACGGATACGCATGGCGACTTTTTGCATGTTGTCGTAGTTGCCGATGAAAATACCGAAATTTGCCGCCTCCGACGCGTAGGAACTGATCGTCCAGCTGATGCCGGCCTGATGAAACACCTTGCCGTAACCAATCAATCCATCGACGTGGGGCTCGGCGAAGAAATCCGCCGACGGCGTGACTAGCAACACTTCCGCGCCTTCCTGGTCGAGCGGATATTTTACGTCCACGTCGGTGTCTTCCTTGACCTCCTCTTCAAGGCCCTCGAGCGTATCCGCCAGGGCGGGCTCCGGAAGACCGAGGTTGTTCCCGATCTTGTGTACCTTGGCGATGATTTCATTGGAGTACTTCTGACCGATACCGATGTGATCGAGGATCTCGCGCCCCGCCATGGTAATCTCAGCGGTATCTATGCCGTAAGGGCAGTACACCGAGCAGCGTCGGCACTCCGAACACTGGTGATAATAACGATACCAGTCTTCGAGCACGTCTTCGGTGAGATCAACGGCGCCGACGAGCTTGGGGAAATGCTTGCCGGCGAGGGTAAAGTAGCGTCGGTACACCTTGCGCAGCAGATCTTGACGCGCTACCGGCATATTCTTCGGATCTGCAGTACCGAGATAATAATGACACTTGTCCGTACACGCGCCGCACTTCACACACGCGTCGAGGAACACCTGCAAAGAGCGATACTTGCCGAGCAATTCGCCCATTTTGTCGATGGCCTTGTCTTTCCAGTTCTCAACCAGTTCGCCGGGAAAACCGAGGGGCTGCTGATGTTCCGGCTTGGCCAGGAAGGGCTTGCTGTGGGCCATGGAGTCGGGCTGGATCACGGGGATAATCGGAATATCCCGGAATTTCGGCGTTTCGAACTGTTCCTTTGCCATGTCTCTAATCGTGTCTACCCGAGGAGCTTTTAGTTTCCCGGCGACCGTGTCGCATCGAGCTTCGCGGCCCACGGCGCAACGTGACGACGCTCCCGGGGATCGTCCACCTGGTTTCGAGTTGGACTGAAGAACAACCCCGGCGCGTGCAACAGCTTGCTGAACGGAAAGATGATCATCAGCACCGCCACCAAGCTCAGATGGATGAGCAGCATGGGATCCGCCGGCAGGGGTTGCCAATCGAAGCGCATGAGCCCGAGGAAATAGACCTTTACCGCAACGATATCGGTACGGGTAACGTACTTCATCATCAAGCCGCTGCCGCCGATTGCTATCAGCAGGCCAAGCATGAGGTAATCCGAGGGTGCGGAAATGTAGCGCAAGCGGTCTACTACGGACCGTCTTACCAGAAGTCCCAGCAGCCCCAGCAGCATGACGAATCCCATATAAACACCGATATCCTGTACCAGTACGGCTATCCACCACAAAGGCTCCGTGAAGTAGCGTAAGTGCCGCACCAAAACAACAAGCAAGCCGAAATGAAACAGCCAGCCGAACAGCCAGCTCCACTTGCTGCCTTTGAACAGGCTTTCGAAAAACACGACCTCCCGAAACAACCGGGCGGCGACACCTGCGCGCGTCGTCGGCGCCGGTGTCGTGGGAATCTTCAGAGGGGCCGGAGTTCGCGCGTACTGCCAAATCTTCGCAGTCAAGCCCACCACCATTATCAAAGTGGCTGCGTAAAAGATCAACGCGTAGACGACCGATAAGACTGACATGGCCTCAGCCTTCCCTCTTCATGTTGTCGCGTAACGGGGACGAGCGCCCCCCTATAAACGAAATTGTCTATACGCAAC
>JBFGKR010000073.1:0-7918 GCA_041576575.1 Arenicellales bacterium
CGGCCCTCCGATGGAGCCGAGATAAAACCCTCCGTGTTTGCGGCAGGCCTCGCGCACCCGCGGCGAGCGGTTGCCTTTTGCCAACATGATCATGGAGCCGCGGTGGGATTGAAACAGATCAACATAGCTGTCCATACGGCCCGCTGTGGTGGGGCCGAAGCTCCCCGATGGCATCCCGTCGGGAGTCTTGGACGGCCCGGCGTAATAGATCGGATGGTTCTGAAAATACGCCGGCATTGGCTCCCCTTGATCGAGCTTTTGTTTGATTTTGGCGTGGGCGATGTCGCGGGCGACGATTAAAGTGCCCGAGAGGCTCAATCGCGTTCGGAGCGGGAATCGGCTCAGGGTTTGCAATGTCTCCGCCATCGGGCGGTCGAGATCGATGCGGATCGGCGGCGCCGTGTCGGGGGCTACGTTGGGCAGGTAGTGCTCCGGATGGTGGTCGAGCTGCTCGAGGAAGATTCCCTCGCGGGTGATTTTGGCCTTGATGTTCCGGTCGGCGCTGCAGCTTACCCCTATCCCCACCGGACACGACGCCGCATGGCGGGGCAGACGGATGACCCGCACATCGTGCGCGAAGCACTTGCCACCGAACTGAGCACCAATTCCGGTCTCACGCGCGATATCGAACACCCGGCGCTCCCATTCCAGATCGCGAAACGCGCGGCCGAATTCGTTTCCGCTATGCGGTAAATCGTCGAGATAGCCGCACGACGCAAGCTTGACCAGCTTCATCGTGTTTTCGGCGCTGGTGCCGCCAATCACGAGAGCTATGTGGTAGGGAGGGCATGCTGCGGTTCCTAAACCGCGCAATTTTTCGGTCACGAAGCCTGTCAGCGATTCTTCGTTGAGGAGGCTTTTCGTCTCCTGGAACAACTGCGACTTGTTGGCGGAACCACCGCCTTTGGCAATAAAAAGAAACGAATATTCGTCACCTTCGGTCGCCACGATGTCGATTTGCGCGGGCAAGTTCGTCGCCGTATTTCGTTCCTCTGTCATGGTGAGCGGTGCCACCTGGGAATATCGGAGATTCTTTTCCTGAAATGTCTCAAAAATGCCCAGCGCAAGCGCTCTTTCGTCGTTCCCGCCGGTCCATACCCGTTGACCTTTCATACCCATGACGATGGCGGTACCGGTATCCTGACACGACGGCAATACTCCAGCCGCAGCTACACACGCGTTTTGCAGCAGCGTATAGAGCACGAATCTGTCGTTGTCGGTGGCCTCCGGATCACGCAATCCCCGGGCCAACATTTGGAGGTGGGAAGAACGCAAATAGAAAGACACCTCCGAAAATGCTTCCCGCGCGAGGTGCTGTAGACCCTCCAACTGAATCTTAAGGATCTTCCGGCCCTCGAACTCCGCCTCCGAGACGTATTCGTCGGTCAGCAGCCGATACTGGGTGGTATCCGTGCCGTGCTGAATCATTCGTTCGAAACGAAAATCCACCATCTCGCTCTCAGCTCCATGACAGTTCAAACGTAACTGCGGTAGTTCGGTTGGTACATCTCCGATTGCACGAAATCGAGCACGTCGTGGGGACGACGCACGGAAGCGAGTCCGCTCCGCCACGCGACCTCGGCGACGGCGGCGGCGATGTGGGCAGACACCCGGCGGATGCTGGAGAAAGACGGATACACGCGTCCCAACTCGAGATCGTGCTGCGTGACCTGATTGGCGAGCGCTTTTGCGGCCTCGGAGAACATTTCATCCGTAACCAAACGCGCCCCCGATACGACCACGCCCAGACCGACGCCGGGAAAAATATAAGCATTATTGCCTTGGCCGGGTGCGAACGTCTGGTCGCCGATTTTCACCGAGCCGAAAGGGCTGCCGCTCGCGAACACGGCGCGGCCTCCGGTCCAGCGGTACGCCTGTTCTGCGGTGCATTCGGACTTGGAAGTAGGATTGGAAAGCGCGAAAACGATGGGTCGCGCGTTGACCCGTGCCACGGCTTCGAGCACCTCGCGCGTAAAGGTGGCGGGCTGACCGCTCACTCCGATAATGGCGGTGGGGCGCAGGACCTCGATCGCTTCGACGAAATGCGCGATCGGCGGGTGTTCGTGGGCATAGGGGAGCTTGTGTGCGATCAGATCGTTGCGCGAACGGACCACGAGACCCCGGGAATCGAAATACCAGCAGCGCTTGCGCCCTTCTTCTTCAGGAATACCGTGGTCTCGCAACGCCGCGACGATCGTGTCACCGATACCTATCCCCGCTTCACCGGCGCCGAGGAACAGCACCTTCTGATCGGCGATGCTTCCTCCGGCGATGCGCGGCGCCGCGTACAAACCGGCAAGGGCAACGGCGCCGGTTCCCTGAATATCGTCGTCGAAGACACACACCCGGTCGCGGTACTTGTTCAAGATCTCAAACGCGTGGTTATTCGCAAAGTCCTCGAGCTGCAGCAAGGCGTGGGGAAATACTTCTTGAACCGCCGTAACGAATTCGTCGATGAAATCCGAGTACAGAGACCCGCGAAGTCGGCGTTGTTGGAGACCGATGTACAACGGGTCGTTCAATAAGGCTTCGTTGTCCGTCCCGACGTCCAAGGTGATGGGCAGACAACAACCGGGATGCACGCCGCCGCACGCCGTGTACAAGGCCAGCTTGCCCACCGGAATGCCCATCCCGTCCGCCCCTAGGTCCCCGAGCCCTAAAATTCTCTCACCGTCGGTAACAACGATGACCCGAACATCGGAGCGCGGCCAGTTTCGCATAATATCCGCGATACGACCGCGATCTTCCGTGGAAATAAAAAGACCCCGGGGGCGGCTGAAAATGTGTCCATATCGCTCGCAGGCCTCGCCCACGGTGGGTGTATAAATGATCGGCATCGTCTCTTCTAGATGATCGATCACGACCCGATAGAACAACGTTTCGTTGCGTACCTGGAGCATCATGATATTGATGTACTGCTCGAGCGGCGTGGGCTTTCGCCGAAAATTTTCCATCACTCGGCTGACCTGCTCTTCGATCGTGTGAACGCGTGGCGGCAACAATCCGCGCAGCGCGAGCGCATCCCGTTCGTCGTCGTTGAACGCCGTGCCTTTGTTGAGAACGGGATCGTTGAACAAGGCAACGCCTCGAGGAAAGTCGTTTGCCATTGCGGCGGTTTTTTTGGGCATGATCGGTGCTTTTTGCCGTTGCTAGCGTTCCCCCGCTCGCGATGAAGATACGCCTTGGTTTCACGACAAACGGAGACGCTCCCATGTTCGGGGCGAATTAGCCAAGCATAAAAGAACGACGGTGGCAAATACAAATGAAAACGTAACACTCCGGTCGACGAGTGAACGGTTGCGGCCACTGCTCGCGCGGCGAGTGCGCGGTACCACGTTGGCTCGGGCCCGCTGGCGACGCTTGCAGGATATCGCAATCAACCTCCGCTAAGAATCGACGGTGCGGCGTTCGATGCGGTCAAACTCACCGACCCTCTCCTCACGCTGCGATACTGCGGATATCGGATTTGTTTCGCTGTATTTTCTCCCGGCCTGACGGGGAGACCGAGGCGGCGAATTGAGGCGCGATCGACGTGTTCGCGTGCAGAATCGGGGCGGTCTGGACACAGGTTCCAGGACGACTTGATCTGGAACGCGCGGTCGTGCATGTCACTCAAGCTTATCCTGTACCCGCCGGTGTCGCATTGGCCTCAATGAATTCCTCGATCAGTTTCACCGGAACCGCACCGATCTGCTTCGCAGCCAGCCCACCCGAAGGGGTATACACCAGAAACGCGGGCGTTCCCGACAGATACGTTCCCGTGAGTCGGCGATACAGTTCAGTCACCGCTGTGGGTTCTCCGATCAAACTCGGGAAATTAACCAGGTGGCGATCAAGGAATCCTTTCGCCTCTTCGAGCCGCGACGTTCCGTCCATGGAGACTCCCAAGACCGCCGCGTCCTTGTCTTTGTGTGCCTCGTGAAATGCCATGTACTCGGGAACTTCGGTGTTACAGATATGGCAATCCGACGCCCAGATCATCACCACCAACCACTTGCCTTGGCCGGAAAAATCCTCGATGCGTCGGACAGCACCCTGAAAATCCTTGAGGACGATGTCCGCGATCGGGTCCGGTTCAGCCACGGATTTCGGTTCCGCTGCAGCGGCAAGTGTTGACATCCCCGCAAACAGCAACGATGAAAATAATAACAATGCAACGCTACGAGTTATTGTCACACGAGACCTCACTTTGCTTGCTTTCAATTACCACGTCGCTCCATGAAAGAACGCGCACGCGCAGGCCGCGACCGATTATCGCCGCCTACGGTATTAGACGTCGAAACGTGTAGAATATTCCCTCATGACGCGCTCGTTCCGAAGACGTATTCGTTTCCAACAATCGTGGGCAACGTAAACACAAATGACAGCACACATGTTGGCCGATATTGGGGGGACTCACACGCGATGCGGTATTGCGGATAACGGGAGCGCGCCGAAGAAACTGCGAACCTATCATAATCGTGCGTTCAAAGAACCGGGCGCGCTGATGAAGCACTATCTCGCCGAAGTCGGAGGAGTCGTCCCGCATACACTAACCGCGGCCGTCGCGGGGCCGGTCGGGGGCGAGACCGTAAGCTTGACTAATCTGAACTGGGTTCTCGATGCGACGCAGCTGCAAAATCAGGTCGGTGCCGAACGCGTGGAATTCGTCAACGATTTTGCCGCGCTTGCCTACGCGATACCGGTACTAGGCGCGGACGATCGTGTGCAGATGGGGGGAGAGAGACCGATTTCCGGGGCTGCCGCCGTGGCAATGGGCCCGGGTACCGGTCTCGGTGTCGCCGGGCTCGTCCGTTGTGAGGATCGTTGGCTGGCGATTAACAGCGAAGGGGGCCATACAACGCTGCCCGCGGTAAATCCTCGCGAGGCCGACATCATCGCCCGCTTGAACCGACGTTTCGGTCACGTATCGGCGGAACGGGTGCTGTCCGGTCCAGGGCTGGTAAGCCTGTACGCGACCGTAACCGATACCTCGAGCACCGCCCGGGCTCCGGCCGAGATCACGGACCTCGCGATCAAAGGCGACGTGCGCGCACGAGAAACACTGGACCTGTTCTTCGCCATGCTGGGAACGGTGGCCGGTAATATCGCTCTCACTTTTTGTGCCGCGGGCGGCGTCTACCTGGGCGGCGGTATCCTTCCCAAGCTTCGTGCGCGCCTGGTGCAGTCCGGCTTCCGACAACGGTTCGAAGCAAAAGGCCGATTCGCGGAATATCTCGGCAGGATCCCGGTCTTCTTGATCACCGCCGAGTCGCCCACGCTGCTCGGACTCAATTACTACGTGTCGCAACAGCGCTCAGCGCACTAAATCAGCGGTAATATTTACGCAAATCATAGTTCCCGAGTGATCGCTGAAACAATGATGCAGGTATCGAACTCACCTTGGACGAAGGAGATTGAAGAATGGTCAAGAAGAAAACCAAAGCCGCCGCAAAACGCACGCCGACCCCGAATTCGACCGGCATTTCCAAAACGGAGCCCGAGGCGGAACACCCGCTGGTCGCACTGCGAAACGAGTTTGAAAACATGTTCAATCGTTATTTCGGCGGCGTGCCCGATATTTGGCCCGACATTCGCTGGCCCGATTTCGAACCTTTCCGCGCCTTCGAACAGCCCGGCCGGCTGACGCGTTGGGCTCTGACGCCGAGGGTAGACTTAGCGGAAACGGATGCCGGATACGAGGTATCCGCCGAGATCCCCGGATTGGACGAAAACGACGTGGAAGTCAATGTAAGCGGTGACACCCTGACAATCAGAGGGGAAAAACAAGAGCAAAGAGAAGAAACCAAACGGGACTATCACGTGAAAGAGCGTCACTACGGGTCGTTTCGGCGTTCGTTTCGAATTCCCGATGACGTCGATCTCGCAAAAATCGGCGCGACTTTTACCAAAGGCGTATTGAAAGTGAACATGCCCAAGTCCAAACGCGCGAAGGGCAAGCGGCGGACGATCAAAGTTCAAAGCGATTAGCCTGCGCCGAGATGGTGTGAGAGCGCGGTAAGCACGCGTCCGCAGTCGTCACTCAATTTCACGGTCAAATCGTCATCGACGCGGGTTCGGCCCAGGTTGACGGCAGCGATCGGTTTGCCCTGGACCAGCGCGGCGCGGCAGAAACGATACCCGGAGTACACCATGAGTGAAGAGCCCACGACCAACACCGCGTGGGCTTCTCGCAGGCGCTCGTAGGCCGACTCCACACGCGCGCGGGGCACCGCTTCGCCGAAGAACGTCACCGTCGGCTTGAGTATTCCGCCGCAGTGCGCGCAGCCTGGCACGCTCACCGTAACGGTGGCACACGCCGCATCGGCATCGACATCACCGTCCGGAGTGTTGACCGCCCTGAAACCCTGCAAGTCCGGATTCAATTGCCGCAAGCGGGTCTGTAACGACTCCCGCAAAAAGCAACGGCGACAACGTAAACACTCGACGGAGTGCAGCCTGCCGTGGAGGTCGATGAGGCGCCGACTGCCCGCCTTATGATGGAGTCCGTCGACGTTTTGGGTAACCAGTTGATGAACGTAACCCGCACGCTCGAGACGGGCCAACGCGAGATGCGCGGCGTTGGGGCGTGCGCGTAAGACCGTAGGCCAACCGAGGACACTGCGCGCCCAATATTTCTGGCGCACGGATTCACTATGGAGAAAATCCTGATACATTACCGGCCTTGCGTGTTTCCATTGGCCGTCCGCGTCACGATAATCGGGAATACCGGAAGCGGTGCTGCACCCGGCTCCAGTCAGCACGAATAGACGCCGATGCCGATGCACGAAATCGACCAGGTCCTCCAAACCCGTGCGCTTTGTAAACAACCCGGTTTGCGCCGAGCCGGAAATCGCACGCGCCCCGCCATTGAGAAGTTTCTGACCCCGTCGTTCGCGATCTTTGTGCACGACGCGAATTCAATATTGGGTATATTTGCGAGCGCTGTCCGTAGCCTTGGCCTTGGAGCGTGGATATTTTTGTTCGTTAACTTGAATTTTCTTGTCCGCGGCGCTGTGCAAATCAATATCGAGTTCGTCGGCCAAGCGAACCAGATAAATAAAGACGTCGGCGAGCTCCATTTCGATGGCCTCCAGCTTTTCCGCGGGAACGTTCGCGCTTTGCTGTTCCGTGAGCCACTGGAAATGCTCGACCAGCTCCGCGGCTTCCACGATCAAAGCCATGGCCAGGTTCTTGGGAGAATGAAACCGCTCCCAGTCTCGTTCCGCGGCAAACGTACGAAGTCGCTGTTTCAGGATCGCGAGTGAGTCTTCCGTCATTGACGCACATGTTAGCGTCGACGGCCGCGCATGAAAACCGAGCGGCCGTTGTAGCAGAACGACTGCCGCCCGCGAAAACTGCGGCCGCGGCCGGGTTTGAAACCGAGTGGTCCATCCGGGAGCGCTCATACGGAGGTGCCCGCCGGCTGCGCCGCTTCGGAGCTGATCCGTGCTTGTCAGGCACAGACGGCGGCACCGCGCCTCGGAAGAGGCAGGCGGGCTCAGCGCTTGCAAGAGTCACGGGGCACGCACGAGAACGCAACGCTTTGCTGGGCCCGCCTTCACCGTTATCCACAAAACGTGTGGATAATCCTGTGGACAAGCCGCGCAGACAGCGTCCGATGCGTTGATAATGCTCGCTTGACTTTTGCTGATTAATTTTTAATCGAAGGTCAAATAGTTAATAAATACAATATGTTACGACATATAATTTAAGTGTGATTTATTATTTTGTTGTTAACTGTGACAAAGTTCCAATACTGCATTCCGCCTGTGCAAAACTCCATGGCTAAAGGATGGGAATCGGCACCCGACGGCGCCCCACCAAGGAACTTGTGCGTATTCCACGCAGTATCGGCGGCTCATGGCACCGCCACCTGACGCCGACGCCACCCCCGGACTGTTGCGCCGGCTGGCGGCGATCACCTACGATTCGCTCC
>JBFGKR010000074.1:0-7916 GCA_041576575.1 Arenicellales bacterium
ATCATGTCCGCTCCCCATGTCTTTGCCATGAAAATTTCGGCATCCCGCGTCGACGCCTCGACTGCGGTCTCGCCCGCACCCTCGATCAATCGTCCCCCACAATCCGATCTGGCGCCGCGTACTAAGGCAACGACCCCGGAGTGACGATCTGCAGGACATGCCTGCATGCGCTTCTGCTCCCCTGACTCGTGACAAACGCGGGTCCGGCCTTAGTGTATCATCGGAGACCGCGGCAGCGGCCGAACCGCACATAAACGAAGACTGGATCCACTCGGGAAGGCGGCGCCGTCAGCCCGCGGTACGGGGCGCCCGCTGCATGCGCCACAAGACGATCGCGCCGACGGCGGCAATGACCGGAATCGCCCCGATATTTACCCCTTTCCAACCGAACTCATGCTGCAGCGCGCCCGCGGAAAGCGACGCGATGGCGACCATTGTGAACACGCTGAAATCGTTCATCGCCTGGGTCTTCGCGCGTTCTTCGGTTGATTGGAATTCCGCGATCAAGGTACTTGCGCCGACGAATAAGAAATTCCAACCGACGCCGAGCAAAACCAATGCCCCCCAGAAGTGCCAAACGTCGGTTCCGAGAAGATTGATCATCACGCACAATGCATCCAAGACCGCCCCGATTAGCATGATGCGCAGCACGCCGAATCGCCGCATTAGGCTACCGGCGACAAAGGAAGGCGCGAACATTGCAAAAATGTGCCACTGGATGACAAACGCAGTGTCGGAGAACAAGTGGTCGTGCGCCTGCATCGCGAGGGGCGTCGCGGTCATGATGAATGTCATAATGGCGTAACCCAACGTTCCGCACAGTACCGCCGCGATGAATGTCGGCTGCAAGGCGATGTCTCTGAGCCGTCGCGCAATCCTCGGAGCGCCGGCGACCGGTTCCGGAGTCTCATCCGGAAGCAGCGAATTCAAAATAAGCGACAACGCGTAGACGCCGACCAAAGACCCAAGACTGCCCGCAAAGAAGGCCGGTTCGAGCAAGTTTCGAGTCCAGTTCGCCAATGTGGGACCAATGAAGGCGGCGATGACGCCTCCGGCAAGCACGAGCGATATGGCCCGGCTCCTGTAGTCGGATTCCAGTCCGTCGGCGGCGGCGAACCGATAATAGTTGGCGAAGCCGTTAAAACCGCCGATAAGAGCGGTCGCCGCGCAAAAGGCCGGGAAGCTCCCCTGCAGTATCGCCAAGGTACCCGCCGCGGCGCCGCAGATTCCGAGCCCGCTGCCCAACATGAAGCCGCGTCGCCTCCCGATTCGGTCCATGAGCAGGGAGGCCGGCGCGCTGATCAGCATCGTTGCGAGGAACTGGAGAGCCAAGGGGAGAGTGGCCAAAGCCTTGTTGGCGGCAAGAAGCAACCCAATCAACGCGGAGCTGGCAATAAGTAACGAGTTACCGGTCATCATCAATCCTTGGCAGACCGCCAACAACAACACCTTTTTTCCGTAATTACCCTTTAATCGTCTCATCCGATCTCCCATGCCGATTCTCCGCGCCCGGTACGCACACTTGGGTCTCGTGCGCGCCCTGACCGCGGTAACCTAAAGGCGCTGCGCGGGTGTCTTCTCACGTCGGCAGGGCCTACCGAGCATTTGCCCGTAGCGACAACGGGTTACCCGTTTCCTGCGGCGCGAGCGCCGCCGATCACCTTTCGTAGCCTCACCGGACCGGGTTTCTGCACCCTCTCATCCGTGGGAAACGAAGCCTCGGGGTGCGACTGCGGCCGATCTTCCTCGCGGGGTACATCGCGGTTTCGGCGTTCTGCAAGCACGGGTCCGGGTACCCGAGCATAAAACGGCTACGTTGCGATTGCCCAAACTAACGGAAAACTCTATGTTCCGGAACCGACTGAACGCCACGGACTCCGGCCGTATGATTTCTCTTCACGACCGCGGGCGAAACGGGGCGCCGTCCGGACGATTCCCAGACCTCCCGTCGTCGCTTTGTACCATTATTGGCTATGGTTCCTGATTTGTTTTTGTGCCACGGTTCGAGGGATGCTTGATCTCAATTCAGAACATCTGCTCGGCATACCTTGCGTGTCCACCGTACCCGGCATTCGGGGACTGTAGAACCTGCAATAGTCATTTCTCTCAACGACCACAGATGGAAGCTATCCCTGCATCTCGGTAGGAATGACCACCATGCCCGCAACCCACCGTTGGAATGTGACGCCACAGGAGGCGCGTGCTATTCAACTCAAGTTGCGAGACCGCGTGATCCAATGCGACAGCTTGCCCCAGGTCGGTTTCGTCGCCGGAGTAGACGTAGGCTTCGAGGATGGCGGAACTACTGCCCGCGCGGCGGTGGCAGTGCTCCGGTTTCCCGAATTGACCGTCCACGAGACCGCTATCGCGCGCCGGAAAACGGATTTTCCCTACGTCCCCGGCTTGCTATCGTTCCGTGAAATCCCGGTGATGATGGCGGCGCTTCGGCGCCTCAGGCAGAAACCCGACTTAGTGCTGTGTGACGGTCAGGGTTACGCACACCCACGTCGCTTTGGACTGGCTTGTCACTTCGGTGTGCTCACTGACCTCCCAACCGTTGGCGTCGCCAAGACTCGATTGATCGGCTCCCATGGAGCGCTCGGCCGGCGAAAAGGCTGCAGGCGACCGCTGACGGACAACGATGAAATCGTCGGAGTCGTGTTGCGGACTCGGACGGGTGTGCGTCCACTGTACGTTTCGCGTGGGCATCGAGTCAGCACGGAGACCGCCGTGCAATACGTGCTCGCCTGCTGCACGAAGTATCGACTTCCCGAAACGACCAGGGCGGCGCACAATCTGGCAAGCGCGCGTGACAACGTAACATGAAGATTTGATCGTTGTTAACAGTTTCACCCCTCCCGCTCGACGCAATCGGTCATTTAAAAGTGTTATATATGAAGGTGTTTGATTTCTCATCTGGCGAGCCGATGCAACGATCCGATTCCAGACATGAGCTTGACTTTACTTTCGGCTGGGCGTTGATTCTCCCGGTTCTGGTATTTCTGTTGATTCTCTGCGTGCAGCGGCATCTTGTAGAGATCCCCGCAGATATTTCTTCGCGCGTGCAGCGACAGCTCGAACAGGCGGGTTATTCTCTGCACACCGTACGCGTGGACGGCCGCGACGTCTTTTTGAGCGGCGTCGTCACCACCACGGATGCCAATCGGATGATTCAGATCGTAAAATCGGTTCGGGGTGTGGGTAAGGTCTGGATGCAGTTTCAACTTGTCTGGTTCGAACGTTCCGAGCCCGCGGCGTCCTGGACGCGCGTGGCAGCACTCCACGCTGGACGGGGGCTGGGGTGAGTTACCTGCTCGGTCAGATACTGCTGTGCCTGCTGTTGGCCGGTGTACTCGGGTTGGTCCTAGGTTGGTTCTTACGGGGGATGCGCCAACGCGCCGATATCGATCGTCTAAATTCGGATTTACAAGGTCACGAACTGAGACTGAAAGAATCGGAACACGACAACGACGTCCTGCGACAATCCTTGAAGGATCTCGAATACGCGTTCCATAAAGAGCAGGAGCAATCGAAGGCGCGCATTCAACAGTTGGAGCCCTTCCGAGCGGAAGCCACGTGGCTTCGCCAAGAACTGAATAATTCCAACACGGAGAAAAACGCAGAAATTGATAAGCTGTGCGCAGACGTGAACGCCCTGAGACCCTTCGTCCACGAAACCAGAGTAAACGAGACTGTGGTTGAGCGCCTCCACAGTCAGCTGCGCACTCAAGCGGAAGCGAAGGAATCCCAGGTTCAACAACTCAAGTCACGCCTGGGAGAGTGCGTATCGAAACAAATTCGTCTCGAGGCGGACAACCAATCCCTGATCAATTCCCTACAACGGCAATGTGCCGAGGTGGAAGAGCTGCAAGGGAAACTGCGACGCTTGCAGGGACAGGCCAATTCCGAAGTGCGGACCTTACACCGCAGGTTGGTCGTTCAAGATCTTCTTCAACAGACGATAAACGAACAACAACGCACCATCGACGAGCTGAAGAAGAAGAGAGGCAAGCCGAACAAAATAACTCCCGCCGGCGGTTACGCGCGAGCGGCGAAAGCACGCGTAGTACGGATCCAGCGGGCGGCCCGCGATCTTGAGCGTTCGAAACACCTCGAGCCTGAGGAACAGGACGACTTGAAAAGAATTCGCGGCATAGGACCCGTCATGGAACGGGTGCTGAACGGTATGGGCGTCACCAGCTTCAGACAGGTTGCCAAATTCACCGCGGCAGACGTGAAGCGCGTGCAAACGGCCATCGACCGCTTTCCGGACCGGATAGTCCGAGACGACTGGATGGGAGGTGCCAGACGAGAGTATGAGAAAAAGTACGGCGATAAACTCTAGGCGGGGCTGCCCAGATGGATGAGGCGATCGCCGACAGCGGCATCGATGCGGTCATTGACCGAGTCGCCCGGAAGGCGGGTATCTCGGAACAGGCGGCCACCACCGCGGTCGACGAAGTATTGACCGCGGTAAAGCAAAAATTGCCGCCGACCATCGCCCACAAACTCGTCGAGGTCGTGGCTGGCGAGGCGGAATTTCAAAGTCATGAACTTCCCCCCATCGCGCAGCGGCGACGAGTAGCCGTAAGCAGATTGCAGCATCGCGACATCGCTTCCAAAACGACAGGGCTTCTGAAGGCGGTCCCCCAACTCGGCCGAAAGTGCTGGAGGTGTCTTCTCGGCCTGTTCCGATAAGTCGGCAAGAGCGCCTGGGATTGTGTTTGAAGTGAAAGAACGGGGCCGATGTCCCGTTTGAGACGTGGTGGCGCCGTCGGTCCCTCTCCCGGCCTCGGCGCGGTCGCGAACAACCAAGTCCGCGCTTCACTCAGGCCGTCGCGCCGGCCGCCTTCTGGGCTCCGGTGTTGGATTCAGATCTCACCACCCCGGGCCGGGCCGCTCCGTCCCCACGATCATCGGGGATTCTCAGGGTAGTTTAAGGCAAGAGCGGTGTGCAAGCGGTCAAGGCCGCGTTTGGCGGAAAGGCGCTCTGGAAGCGGTCAATAATCCGGCCAAAGCGGAGACGGCCTCAGCGACCGGTTGCACATGGGATTTCATCAACGTGGACACCGCCGCCGGAGTGACGGCCGCAACACCCGACGCTCGATTGTCCGATATCACCTTGTAGCATTGGATCACCGCATCGGGGGAATACGCGGTTACGCTCTCACAGAACCCGGAAGCTTCCATATCGAGGACCAAATCCTCGGGGTAACCGAGATCGGGGTTCATTACCGTGCACACGGTGTTGACGACGGCGGACGGGGTTTGCATCGTTGCTAACGACCACACCCGGCCGGTCTCCTTATCCTTCACGTATTGCGCCCACACACCGGTCCCGATTTCCAAATCCCTGTGACCGGCGATGCCGACATTCAGCCACGCCCGATTCAATCGATATCCATTTGCACACAACTGCCGACAGCGGGAAGCCGCGCGCGTTTTCCCCATGCCGGTAACGACAAGCCTCAGATCGGCACGCGAATACACACGCAAGCCGGACGCAACGACATCGGGCCGCAAGCAGAAATAATCGACAAACGGCATGGCTTCGCATTCGAGCGCTACCACGAGATTGATCATTGGGCCACGCGCTCGCCGCGGGGCGAAGCGGCCTCCAAGTTTCGCAATGCGCTCTGAAAACGCATCAACTTGTCCGCGTACTCAATCACCGCGCTCTCATTATTCCGTTTGCGCGCGCCCGTCAGTACGATCCCGGTCTTGCGCACTAGGGTCTTCAACACGAGCAAATGGTCTTCGTACGGCAGGTCTTCGCTGCGCATCAGTTTGTCCAAGGCATGAATCCGAAAACGATCCATGCCCCAACAGCTGCGGGACAACTGATCAGCGTGGCCTCCGTATTTCTTTATTAGACACTGGGAAAGGTACAGTACCGGGTAGCGGACACAGATTCGAAGCCACAGATCGTAGTCCTCGCATACCGGGAGGTATTCATCGAAGCCGCCCACGTCGTCGAACACGGCGCGATGAATCAGCACCGATGAGGGCGATATCACGCATCGAGGCAAACACCGCTGGAAAATCCAACCCCCCGATTTTTCGTGTTTTTTCATCGGGTTCACGCGCCGACCGTTTCGAATCCAAAGTTCGTTGGTGTGGCAGACTCGATAGTCGCCGTGCTGTCTCAGGAATTCGACTTGACGCTCCAGTTTCCTCGGTAACCACTCGTCGTCGGAATCCAAGAACGCGACCCAATCACCGGTGGCGCGGCGAAGACCGACATTACGTGCACGACTGACCCCTCGTTGGGACTGGTTTATGTACACCACGCTGGGAAACCGTGCGGCAATCACGTCGCCGGTCTCATCGGTGGAACCGTCGTCGACCACGATCACTTCCGCTGGCGTGAGCGTCTGGGCGAAGACGGATTCCAAGGCACGCACGACCAAGTCCGATCTGTTGTGGGTGGGAATTATGATTGAGATACGCATGACGGCGATGCTACCCGCGTGAAGCCGGCCTCACAATGGCTTCGCAGTTGGCGTGGGACGCCTTCTTAATATTCGATAAAAGCAACTCTCCGCTCCGGGAAAGCCCGCTTCGTACGTCCAGGATGCCTGGATGTCGGCGATGTACTCCAACGGATGGGGGCGATATGCGGACTCAGGGCGAAGCCAGGGCGGCGCCGCCGTTTGCGCGGGCAGGAGTCGCGTAGAGAGGGCAAAAAAATTCTCCAATCGGCCTACGCCGCTCTCGCGGCGCGGCCGAAAGGAGATGCGTCATCGCTTTAGGCGATATCCGTAATACCAGCGGCTATGCGTAGCGCCCACGTTGCGAACCGTGTGCATCGCGCCCGCGGGTATGTATATCTCTTCACCCGTTTTGGGCCGGATGGTGTTTCCTTGGAAAGTGATTTCAATATCACCTTCTATCAACATGACCAATTCATCGGTGTCGTGCACGAAATCCTTCCACACCTGTCCGGGAAGATCCGTCCACACGCCGCAACTGTAACCGCGTCGTTCCCAGTCTTGCTTCAGTTCGGTGTGGTCCATGGTAGCGCCCTATGTGCGGCTGAACAAACGCCTGCGTATGTCTTTGTTTTTCTGTGAAGTTTTTTTTATTCGTCGAGTTCTAGAAATATTTTTCTTTAAAAACAGTTACTTAGCTATGATAACCCGACCAACCTCACTCCCATTGGCAATCTTAGCTTATCCGGGGCGAACCCCCGGGTACAACCCTTCACGGCACCAGTGAATAAACCGGGCGCCGCCGCACCGGGGGGGCGTCAAGGATCGGGATCGACGGCGATTGTGGCACGGCGCAAGGCGATCGCCGCGGTTCTCGAAGGCGGAAGATAATTAATTTTATTTATAATCGTTAAAAATATATTTAATTATCACGACCCGAGCAGTCCTCTAATGGCGTCGCGTTCTTCCAGCAGTTCCTGCTCCGTGATTCGCATCTTCTGCCGACTGAACTCGCCGCACTGCAAGTCCTGGACGAGTTCGTAGCTATCGCCCTGACAGCGCACCGGAAACGAGTACACGATCCCCGGGGCCACGCCGTAACTACCGTCGCTGGCTACGGCCATGCTCACCCAGTCGTCGTCGTCCGTTCCGGTCACCCACGTGCGCATGTGATCGATGGCCGCCGAAGCCGCGGATGCGGCGCTGGACGCGCCCCGAGCTTTGATTATGGACGCTCCCCGTTGTTGCACCGTGGGGATGAAGTCGTTTTCCATCCAGTCCTTGTCGACCAGTTGCGTCGCCGTTTGCCCGCGTACCGTAGCGTGATGAATGTCTGGATATTGGGTAGCGGAGTGGTTTCCCCAGATGATCATTTTTCGTACGTCGCTGGAGTGGGCCCCGGTTTTTGCGGCCAGCTGGCTCAACGCTCGATTGTGATCCAGTCGAGTCATCGCGCTGAAGTGAGTGTGCGGAAGGTCCGGGGCG
>JBFGKR010000075.1:0-7892 GCA_041576575.1 Arenicellales bacterium
AGACGATTTCGCAACCCTATGTGGTTGCGCTGATGACCGAGATGCTGCGCGCCGGACAGCGCCTAGGACGAATATTGGAAATCGGCACCGGGTGCGGCTATCAGACGGCGGTCTTGGCTTGTTTGGCGGAGGAGGTATATACCATAGAGAGGATAGAGGCGCTCCACCGGCAGACGCGAAATCGATTGTTCGATTTGCGTTATCGGAACATTAAGTTTCTGCACGGAGACGGCTTTACGGGCTGGGCGGATCACGCGCCCTACGACGGTATACTCGCTACGGCGGCATCCGAAGAAGTACCCGAGCCATTGCTTCGACAGGTCGGCGTCGGGGGCCGCATCGTCATCCCCATCGGTATCGACTCGGCGCAAAGGCTGGTGTCAATTCTAAGGACCGAAGAAGGATTCGAACAACGGGAGATCGAATCGGTCAAGTTTGTGCGCCTAGTTTCGGGGAAGTCGTAGATGCGCATATTCTCCTGGGCGTACCGGAAGGCATTGGAATGGGCTAATCACCATCGCTCGCCTCAGTATCTCGCGCTGCTGAGCTTCAGCGAATCATCATTTTTCCCCATACCTCCCGACGTCATGTTGGCACCAATGGTTTTGGCGCAACGTCATCGGGCCTGGTACTTCGCAGCGCTGACTACCGTGACATCGGTGCTCGGAGGCCTGCTCGGCTATGCCATCGGATTGTTTTTGTTTGAAGAGATCGGACGCCCGTTGATAGATATGTATCACGCTCAAGAGAAGTTTGTTACGGTTAAGAGCTGGTTCAACGATTATGGGGTGTGGGTCGTATTTTTGGCGGGTTTTACGCCCATCCCGTATAAATTGTTTACAGTTACCTCCGGTGTTTTGGCGCTCGCAGTGTTACCCTTCATCGTCGCCTCGTTGGTCGGGCGTGGAGCGCGGTTTTTCCTGGTGGCCGGTCTGCTTTACTGGGGGGGAGAACGTTTCTCCCGGTTTCTGCATCGACGCGTGGATCAGATAGGATGGGCGGTTATCGGCCTCGCAGTGGTGGCGTTTCTGGTATTGCGGTACTGGAACTGATAGTCCGAATCCTTGCGGCCGTGTGTCTCGCCGTGTTGGCCGCATGCATCGGAAACGGCAAGGTTCCAGTTACCGATCATTCGGCCGGGGTTCCGCGCGCGACGCACCGAATCGTGCAACCGGGCGACACCATGTACAGCATCGCCTGGGACGTGGGGTTGGACTACAAGACCTTGGCGCGTTGGAACCGCATCGACGCTCCCTATCTCATTAGATCCGGGCAGCGTTTGAGGATCGTGCCACCGGAGCCGCAAAGCGCGACTCGGCGGAGTTCCCGCAACCGGGAAGGGTCCTCGAATGCGAAGCGTGTGCGCGGAGTTCGTCAGCGCCAACAAACCAGTGTCCGCGGTTGGATTTGGCCTGCGAAAGGCGCAGTAGTTGCCGGCTTCTCGCCGCGCGCCGGTCGAAAGGGCATAGACATCGCGGGGACGCACGGACAGGCGATTCGCGCGGCCGCAGGGGGTCGGGTGGTGTACGCGGGTACTGGACTTCGGGGCTATGGTATGCTTATTATAGTTAAACATAACGAAATGTTTCTAAGTGCTTACGCACACAATAGAAAAATACTGGTTCGCGAGGGCAGCCAGGTACAAAGAGGTGAAAAAATTGCCGAGATGGGGAGCACCGGTACCAACCGAGTAAAACTTCATTTCGAGATTCGCAGGCAAGGTGTTCCGGTTGATCCAGTTCGATATCTGCCCAAACGATAACTCGGCGACACAAACATAGAAGGGGGTACTATGCCAAGAGCCGAACAAACACTGAATACGAAGACCGGGCAAAGTCTGGCGGCGGCTGCGGAAAAACGCCCTGCATCCAAGCGACAAAAAAAATCCCCGCGCATTGACCGGCGGTCGCTTTCCTCCTACGCCGACGCGACTCAGATCTATCTGCGAGAAATCGGCTACCGTTCCCTATTGACCGCGAAAGACGAGGTTCGCCTCGCGCGGCTGTGTCAGAAAGGGGACGAGGAAGCACGCAAGCGCATGATTGAGAGTAATCTACGACTGGTGGTCAAAATTGCGCGCAGATACATCAATCGGGGACTCACGTTCCTGGACTTGATCGAGGAGGGTAATCTGGGGCTGATCAGAGCGGTGGAAAAATTCGATCCGGAGCGCGGATTTCGATTTTCGACATACGCCACATGGTGGATCCGTCAGACGATTGAGAGGGCGATCATGAATCAGACCCGCACTATCCGCCTGCCGGTGCACGTCATCAAAGAAATCAACGTTTACCAGCGAGCAGCGAAACGGCTGACGCAGGAGTTGGATCACGAACCGACTCCGGAAGAGATCGCGGACAATCTGGATGTGCCGGTGGACGACGTGAAACGGATGCTTTATCTCGACGAGAAGATCGCTTCGGTGGATGCGCCGTTGGACTCGGATCCCGACCGCACTCTACTGGATGCGATCCCCAACGAAAAATCCTCCGATCCTGCGGACGTGCTGCAAACGGAGAAGGTGTTGCAACACATCGACGATTGGCTCGAGTCCCTCAACGAAAAACAGCGGGAAGTGGTGGAGCGGAGATTCGGGCTGCGGGGCCGGGATGTCGCGACCTTGGAAAAGGTCGGCATGGATGTGGGCGTGACCCGAGAGCGGGTGCGGCAGATCCAGGTGGAAGCGTTGGCCAAACTTCGTGTCCTGCTCGAGACCCGCGGTTACACGCTCGACAGCTTGTGCTAGGGTTTCATCCGAGATTTCGGCGTACCTAGCGCCGGTCGTGGCGCCGAATATCGCTGACCGCCTCAAACAACAGCGCAGCCGCGACTTTTCTCCCCTCGCTGGCTAAAATATTGTAGGTACGGCATGCGGCGGGGGTATCCATAACTTCAAGCCCCACGGAATGCTGCGTGAGAGGCAGCGTCACCTGCGGCGCAGGAAACTGAAGTCGCTCACCGGTTCCGAGCAGCACCACCTCGGGCTTCAGTCTTGCCAGCGGTAAGAAATCATCCCTGGACAGGTCGACGAACCGCGTGGGGTGCCAGTCAGAGATTACGGTCTGCGGCGTTACGATCAGACTCGAGGTATAGACTACGTCGTTGATGACAAGCCGTTCCGCTGTGATTACCTGCACCAGGTTTATGTCCTGGGTACGGTTGAGATGAAGTTTCATGGCATCGATTGTGTCGTCCGGGAACGCGCTCCGGCAACGGTCGTTGATGTTGCTATAATGTTATAACTATCAGCAGGTTGCAAAAAGAAATTGACGGAAATTAGTAGACCATCCGTTGATGCGCTGAGACAATTTCCGCGCATCAGGCGCCTACCGCCGTACGTCTTCAATATCGTCAACGAGTTGAAAGCGGCCGCTCGCCGCCGAGGCGAGGATATCATTGATTTCGGCATGGGCAATCCGGATCAGCGACCCCCACAGGCGATCATCGACAAATTGTGTGAGGCTGCGCAGCGCGGCAATACGCATCGCTACTCGATGTCGAAGGGGATTCCGCGCCTGCGCAAAGCGATCTGCGACTGGTACCAGCGGCGTTACCACGTGGGATTGGATCCCGAACGCGAGGCCATCGTTACCATTGGTTCGAAAGAGGGGCTGGCGCACCTGGCTCTGGCCACCGTGGAACCCGGAGACGCCGTGTTGGTGCCCAATCCTGCGTATCCCATCCATCCCTGGGGCTTCATTATTGCCGGTGCCGACATACGGCACGTTCCGTTGACCCACGACGTGGATTTCTTTGAAGAGCTCGAGGCAGCGATCAGAAATTCCTGGCCGACACCTAAAATGCTGGTCATGAGCTTCCCGAGCAATCCGACGACGCAGTGCGTGGACCTCGATTTTTTCGAAAAAGTCGTGGACATCGCCAAGGAGCACGATATATGGGTGGTTCACGATCTCGCCTACGCCGACATTGTGTACGACGGATACGAAGCGCCTTCCATTTTACAGGTGCCGGGCGCGCAATCGATCGCCGTGGAGTCGTTCAGCCTATCCAAGAGTTACAATATGCCAGGGTGGCGGGTTGGATTCATGGTCGGTAACGAAGTGCTGGTAGGGGCGTTGGCGCGCATAAAATCCTACCTCGACTACGGAATGTTCACGCCTATACAGGTGGCCTCCATCTTGGCCCTGGATGGCCCGAGCGAGTGGGTGGAGGAGGTTCGGCGCAACTACCAGAACCGTCGCGACACTCTGGTCGACGGCTTGGCTCAAGCGGGATGGACGATTTCGAAACCCAAGGCAACTATGTTCGTGTGGGCGAAGATCCCCGAGCCGTTCCAGTCCATGGGCTCCCTCGAGTTCAGTAAGCACCTCCTTAAGTACGCCAAGGTAGCGGTATCTCCGGGTGTCGGCTTTGGGGAATACGGCGAGGGTTATGTGCGTTTCAGTCTGATCGAAAACGAGCACCGGATTCGCCAGGCAGTGCGATCGATCCGGCAGATGCTGCGCGAGGCCGAACGACAGAATGTGATGGCGTGACACCTCAGATGAAACCGGTGAGCATCGGAATACTGGGACTCGGAACCGTCGGCTGCGGTACGGTCAACGTGCTCATGCGCAACGCAAACGAAATTTCGCGTCGCGCCGGCCGCGCCATCAACATCGCGTTGGCGGCAACCCGGGATCCCACGCGCAACCGGGGATGCGATACCTCCGGTTTCAAGCTGGTTCAGGATCCAAGGGAGGTCGTCGAGCATGCGGACGCACAAGTCATCGTGGAGCTGATAGGCGGTGAGCAGGAAGCGCGAGAACTGGTCTTGCGGGCGATCAACAGGCGGAAACACGTCGTCACCGCCAACAAGGCCCTGATCGCTGTACACGGGAATGAAATATTCGAGGCCGCGCAAGAACAGGGAGTGGTAGTGGCCTTCGAGGCCGCGGTGGGCGGCGGTATCTCGATTATTAAGACCATTCGTGAGGGGCTGGCGGGGAACCGTATTGACCAAATCGCCGGAATCATCAACGGCACTGGTAATTACATACTGACGGCGATGCGCGACCAAGGCCGGGAGTTCAATGAAGCCCTGGAAGAAGCTCAGCGTCGCGGCTACGCAGAGGCGGATCCGCGCTTTGATATCGAGGGCATCGACGCCGCGCACAAGCTGACCATTCTCGCGGCCATCGCGTTCGGGATACCTTTGCAACACGACAGGGTCTACACCGAGGGCATCGGTCGGCTGACCCGCGAAGACATCAAGCACGCCGGAGAGTTGGGGTATCAAATCAAGCATCTGGGAATTGCGAGACGCATGCCCGAGGGCATAGAAATGCGCGTGCATCCGACTTTGATTCCGCAACGCCGGCTGCTCGCCAACGTTAACGGCGTCATGAACGCGATACTGGTGAATGGAGACGCGGTCGGTCCGACCTTGCATTACGGGGCCGGCGCCGGGTCCGACCCGACGGCGTCCGCGGTGGTGGCCGATATCGTGGACGTGGTGCGGGCGTTGACCACCGACCCGGAGAACCGCGTGCCCCATCTGGCGTTCCAGCCGGGCACCCTGGCGAATGTGAAAATTCTGGGTCCGGACGAATTTGAAAGCGCCTATTTTCTGAGTCTCAACGCCATGGATCGCCCGGGGGTGCTTGCGGACGTCACTCGGATCTTGGCCGACCGCCGAATCAGCATCGAGGCGATACTGCAGAAGGAGCCGCCGCCCAACGACGATACGGTACCGGTGATCATACTCACGCAAAGAACCAAAGAGCGCGATATGAACGAGGCCCTGGCCCGCATCGAGAAACTGCAGGCCATCACTCGACCGGTGAAACGCATCCGCGTGGAGCATTTGTATGACTAGCGTGCCGATACCACCTCAGCCGGGCTTACGCTACAACGGATTGGTCGACAAATACCGCGACCGTCTGCCGATACTGCCCGACACGGCCGCGGTCACGCTGGGCGAGGGGAATACGCCGTTGATAGAATTGTGCAATCTCGCGGAGGTGCGCGCCCGGGGCGTCGATTTACAGGTGAAGTACGAAGGTCTGAATCCGACTGCATCGTTCAAGGATCGGGGTATGACCGTAGCCGTCACCAAGGCAGTGGAAGAGGGCGGTCGCGCGGTCATCTGTGCGTCTACGGGCAACACTTCGGCGTCTGCGGCCGCGTACGCCGCGCGGGCGGGAATGGCCGCCTTCGTACTCATCCCCGAGGGCAAGATCGCACTGGGGAAGCTCGCACAAGCGATGATGCACGGTGCCAAGGTGCTGCAGGTTAAGGGCAACTTTGACGTGGGAATGTCACTGGTAAAGCGTATTTCGGATGAGGCCCCCGTGATCCTGGTGAATTCAGTGAACCCGTATCGCCTGCAAGGGCAGAAAACTGCGGCGTTCGAAATCATCGAGCAACTCGGTAGGGCTCCGGATTTCCATTGCCTCCCGGTGGGGAACGCCGGCAATATCACCGCGCACTGGATCGGCTATTGCGAATATTCGGGAGCTCCCGGCGAGCGCACCACCGCGGCTTGCGCGTTCTGCGGCGGCGATTGCCCCTTGCTGCGCGACCGGGTCGTGACCGATCGGCCAAAGATGGTGGGGTATCAGGCCAGCGGCGCCGCCCCGTTCCTGCGGGGCGTCATGTTGGATCATCCCGAAACCGTCGCCACCGCAATCCGCATCGGCCGCCCGCAGTCTTGGGAGCAGGCGTGGTCGGCGTCGCGGGAATCGGGGGGTTGGTTCGACGAATGCAGCGATGAGGAGATACTCGCGACGCAAAAATTATTGGCAGAAAAAGAAGGTATATTCTGCGAGCCCGCGTCCGCGGTGTCTGTGGCGGGTGCGATTCGGGATATCATCCGCGGTAAAATTCCGGAGGGAAGCCTGGTGGTGTGTACCTTGACCGGGCATGGTTTGAAAGATCCCGACACTGCGATCAAGCAGAGTACTTCTCCGACAACGGTGAGCGCAGAAATGGACGCCGTGAAAAGAGTTATTTTCGAGAATATGAGTTGATACCCATTACGCGGATTGCCGATCGATGCCATGAGTCAACGGACTAAGAGGACGTCCAAAATCTACCTCGCCGGCCATAACGGGATGGTGGGGTCGGCGATCGAGCGGCGTTTGCGCAAAGCCGGCTACACTAATATTGCAACCCGCACGAAACAGCAGTTGGATCTCACCCAACAACAACACGTGGAATCCTGGTTCCAAGGAAAACAGTTCGATTTGGTCATACTGGCCGCAGCCAGGGTGGGAGGCATATACGCCAACAGCACGTATCCGGCGGAATTTATTTTTCAGAATCTGATGATTCAGTCAAACGTGATTCACAGTGCGTACCGAAACAACGTCGAGCGGCTCATATTCCTTGGTAGTTCTTGTATTTACCCTCGGGATTGCCCTCAGCCCATGCGTGAGGAATATTTGTTGACCGGTGCGCTGGAAAGCACCAATGCGCCGTACGCGGTGGCCAAAATCGCGGGCGTGGCCACATGTGAAGCGTACAATAAGCAATACAATACCGGTTACATGTCGTTGATGCCGACGAATTTGTACGGCAGTCACGATAACTTTGACCTGCACACGTCTCACGTGATACCGGCGATGATTCGTAAGATCCACGAAGCCAAGACGGAAGCAAGAACGAGCGTCGTTTTGTGGGGCTCCGGGAGTCCTTTCCGGGAGTTTCTACACGTCGACGATCTGGCCGACGCCTGCGTGTTTCTGGTCGATCAAGACCCAAAATACAGCATCTTCAACGTCGGCTCGGGACAGGAACTCCGCATTCGGGAACTCGCATCACTCATCGCCGAGATCGTGAATTACCCCGGAGAAATCGTTTTCGACGCCTCGATGCCGGATGGCACGCCCCGCAAGTTATTGGATTCCAGCCGCATCTACAGCTTGGGCTGGCGTCCCAGGATGTCTTTG
>JBFGKR010000076.1:0-7871 GCA_041576575.1 Arenicellales bacterium
GTCTGTCCCTTGGCTACACGATAGAGCACGATTTCTCGACCGGTACCGGACAGACGCGACACGCGGAGGCGTCCCTCCGCGATCAACACATAGTGCTTGCATTGATCGCCCGCATGGAATAGATACGCGTCCTGCGACAAGAACTCAGATCGAGCGCTCGCACGCGTCGTCGGCCAGCACGGATCCTTGATCCGCCTGAGATCTGGAAAGGCCTTGAGCCACGCGTTTTCCGTAATACACCCCCACACGCCTTCGCATCACGGGCGCGACTGTCCCTCCCTGCCGTTTGCCATTATTTGAACGACCGTATTCGATTCGGGCAATCGCGCGCGTTTGTCCGCGCATCACGCAAATGTAGGTCGCCCGCAATGGAGGACAACCGCCACGCGTGATCGCCAATCAACTGCGTGCGGTTGCAGGATAGCACTCACCGGCACCGTGACAAGGTGACTCATGTCACATAGCGGCAGCTCATCAGCGAGTTTGATGCCCGACGTAGTGCAGGCTTATTCGCTTCAGGGACGCACCGACGTATGCGTGACCACGCGAATTCCTGCGAGCGGTAGCGGTACGCGTACCGCATTTTGCGCTTTAGTGCCCGCGCGCACGAACACCCAAACACGCGACGCAAAACGCCCGTCTGTGATTCGCAAACGGCGTCAGCGGCCGCAAACTTGGTGCTTACTCTCGGTCAGTACATTCGAGGGAGCTAGGCGAATATGTTCATCCGCGGGAATCGCCCTCTTTTACCTACGTCATTTTACGTTGTTCTTCAATGATCGATTTCAACTTTTCCTGCAATTTTGCCTGATGCTGCGCTCTCTTATCGACGAACCGGTTGGAATCCAGATTGAGGCTGGCAACGAACAAGGTTTCGAGCTCCTTCGGCATTCCCTTCACGGACAGACTTGCTCGTTCTCGAATGCCTTCGAAGATGCGGATTTTCTCGTCCAGGAATGCTGTGGCGTCGAAACCAAGACCGGCAACGTAGTCGCCATATCTTTGCAGCTGGCTCTGCAACAAATGTACGTACTCGCCGAGTAGAAATTCGCTCGCCACCACAAATGGCCGCGGCGGTTTGGCGGCCAGTGTATTCAGCGCGTTGATGATGTCAAAAAGGCTGTCCGAGAAACTCATTAACAATTCACGATATTCCAAGTCGATCCGCTCCGCATCCCGTATCTTTTCGTCGTATCTAGCGGCCGTGGACCACCAAACGGACAGAATGAAACCCAGTGTGACTGCGAAAAGGCTGGTCATGACAATCTTTATCGCGTAGAGGGGACCGGTGAGAATCTCCATGTTTTCAAACAGGAAAACGGAACCCACGAACAGAATGAAAAAAATTATCAATAGGGCAAACGTCGCATTTCCGAATCGCTTTAATTTGAGCGTTGCTCGTGCCTTTTCAATCCACTCACCATGCCGCAACTCAGTCTTCGTCTCCGGAGGACGTTGCGGCTTGGACGTGATTAGCACGCGTTTTGCGGTATCGTCGGTGCGTGCCCCTTTAGTAATACTTTGTTTGACGTATTCCGGCATTTCAACCTCCTGCTGCATTGAGTCGCGCGACTTAGCTGTGGTCTCCATCTGAACAATATTGCCGATGTGAAAAAGTTCTATCTTGAATAGCCTTTTTAAAACTTGACCGTGCCGCGCAACGTCACGATTGTTCCCGCGGCGGTGAGCGCAGTCGTACTTTCATTCACGTTCAATATGAAAGGCCGGTGTTGGTTCACAACCGCGAACACTTCGCCGGCGGCGCCGTTGTTTGCGATCGTCAATTCTACGACTTCCGCATCTGGCAGCCCGTTTATCGTCTCGCGCAATTGCTCTTTCGAGCGTACTGCTTCGTAGTCGGAAGTCGTCAGTTTCACCAGTTTAGCGGCGCCGCGTCTTGCTTTGGCGATACGAATAACGACTTTCACGTCGTCGCGGTTTATCCACCCAATGCCGAACCGTTCCGCACCGGACACCGAACCGGTACCTGCTCTTGACAATAAGAACTGCTGTTCTTGAATCAGATCGACGTCCTGCGTGTCCTTCGCGATTTCCGGACGTACCGAGACCCTGAGTGATGAGTTCGCAGAATTGCCTTTTTTGTCGATCACGCGGATGAAGATTTCGTAAAGCCCCTCGACCTCCAACTTCTCGTTGATATAATTCTCAAAGTTCAAAGTCACGTCCTTTCGCTGTCTCGGTCTCGCCTGCAGACCAAAACGGTTGAGGTGCGAGACATCCGGCGTATTGGCGAGATCCACCTCGTAAGAACGTTCTTTTATGTGCAGTTCCGCGATTCGATTCGGCGCCTCGACACGAACGCGCAGCCGACCGAAATTACCCAGCACGCCAGACTGCGCATCTTCGATCACAAAGCCTTGGCTCGTGATCTCAGGCTGGCCCTGCGCCTCAGCCGCGACGCTGGGCGAGAACGCCAGGATAATCATCGCGACGACGCCAATAATTAGACCGTGCTCGTTCATGAGGGCTCTGCATTTTGCATATGCGTATGATTCTACGGTCGACGTGCACAGGTGTTATTGATCTCAATCAAGCGCGGCGTGCGCCTATATTTGCCGCTAATTACTGGGCGGGCGAGACCAGCGCACGCGTGTCCACGACGATGCTACGACCGCGTGCCAAGCAGGACGTGATTCCGGCTTGGACACAAAAATGCGGTTGCGATACGCCGGGGGTGCACGGCCGTAAGGGCAGACTGCCGGGCGTTGGGGTCGTCAACGCGTAGAGGCTTTGGTTTCCGAAAATCCCCCTAGCATCGATTCGAGCCGGGCGATCACGCGCGACGGGGTGATCAAGCGATAATACTTGTCCAGATCGGCCTTGAATTCCGCAAGACGCGCTCGATGCTCCTCGGGTGAGAGACCCAGCACATCGGCGATGTCAATCCCCTGATGCCGTGTCGAGGACTCGGGAATCCAGGCGCGTCTGCCGTTGATCGGCGAGAACACCGCCAAAGACGGCGTGCCGACAGCGATGGAGATGTGGTTTGGACCGCCGTCGTTGGCAAAAGTGAAGTCGCAGACCTTGATCAGGGCAGCGAGTTCCCTCAGGCCGCCGTGAAGGTCGCGGTGTACGCCGGATCGATTTTTTAGCAGCGAGGCGACGTGATCGACGAAGTCCCGCTCTTTGCCCGGCACCGAGTTGAGTATGACCTCCGCGTCGTGCCTGTCGCGAAACCAATCGATGACCTCCGCAACGTAGTCCGCCGGCCAGAATTTGTACTCCCGGCGGCTGGTCACCGCCGCAAAGACGAGCATCTTGCTGCAATCGACACCCGCGTCACGCAAGCGGCATCGCGCCGCTTCAATTTCCCTGTCGTCCAAATAGATGGCGAAGTCGCGTTCGATTTGAATTCCATCGCCCAGTGCCCGAAGAATCGAAAGCTTGGCGTTTACCACCCCGCCGCTGGTGGGCTGTGAAACCCGGGTTTTATACAAGAACGCGCGGCTTTTGCGATGTGCAAATCCTATGGTGCGCCGCGCCCCGGACAGAAAGGTCATGATCGCGCTTGGCGGTACCGTGATCAGGTCGATTACGACGTCATACTTGGCGCGGCGTATCTGCAGCATCTTTTGCAGATATTTTAGAGGCCTCTCGCGTTCCTCGGGGGTGATGGTAATGACGTGATCGATATGGGGATTATTGCGAAGCAGAGGTGCGATGTGCTCGTATACCAGATAGTCGACCCGCGCATGGGGGTAGGTCTTTTTCAAACTCGCGCATACCGGCAGCGACAGTAAGGCGTCGCCGATCTGCTTCAGCCGGATGACCAAAAGCTTCAAGGATTTGTTCCTTTGGCTACGGGTCTCCGGGTGTCCGTGATCCACTCGCTCCAGGATCCCGGATACAACTTCGAGCCGTGCAATCCCGCCAGTTCCATCGCCAACAGGTTGTGGCAGGCGGTAACCCCGGACCCGCAGCTGTGTACTGTGGAATCCGCGTCGTGTCCGGACAACAGCGACTGAAATTCGGTTTTTAACTCGCTCGCAGGCCTAAATCGCAGCTCCGTTGTGAGGTTAGACGCATAGGGACGATTCAACGACCCCGGTATGTGTCCGGCCACCGGATCGATGGTGTCTTTCTCGCCGGAGTAGCGTTCGGCCGCGCGGGCGTCGATCACCCGTACCGCGTGGTCCCGCATTCGCGCCACTAATTGATCGACATCCAGCCACATTGCGCGGTCCGGCCGCGGCGTGAACACGGTCCGTTCGGGGTCCGCTTTGGTGCCGTCCACCGGATAACCCGCATCCGTCCAGGTCCTCCAACCGCCGTCGAGCACCGCGGCCGCCTCGTGCCCAAGCCAGCGGAGCATCCACCACAAGCGCGCGGCGAAGGCGCCGTCCGCGTCGTCGTAAGCCACCACCTGGTGGTTGTCTCCGACCCCCTGCTCACCCAACCACGAGGAAAACCGGGCCACATCCGGCAGAGGATGACGACCGGTGTGCGCACTCCGCGGGGCGGACAGGTCTTCATCCAAGTGGGCATAGCGAGCGCCCGGGATATGCGATTGCAGATAATCCCGCCGCCCCTTGTCGGTGTCGCTCAGGGAAAACCGGCAGTCAAAGACACGCCAGTCGGGATCCTGGATGTGCTGGTTCAAGATTTCAACAGACACTATGGTCGAAAATGACATGCTCCACCTCGTGAGAAAATATTCAATTCAACAATCGCAGCAACAGACTTTTCGCGCGCTCGTAAATACCCGGGTAGTGGTTCTCGCGCGGCCCCGCCACATTGAGGACGGAAACACGATTGCTCGCCAACCATGATTCTATGAGGGTCTCGTCGACGGCGTGTAACACGTCGGCGACCAGAACCGGTCTCACGAGCCGTTGACATGAGTTACGCGTCAAGCGCGTGCCGCCTCGGAGCGGACCGGCGCAGACGATCAGTGTTGCGTCCGAATCCCGCACGTTCCATTCGGTACGTTGAGAATACTGGGCACTCGGCGTTTCCCGCAACGGATATCGTGCGTCGATTGGTCCGTCGTCCGCGCGACGCCCCGCCGGGCACCATCCACCACAAGGAATCGATAAGAGAAGTGCGACATCTAGCGCGGCCCTATCGACGCCGGTTTGTCCACCGGAAATAATTTTTTCAACGACTCGCTCGTGCCTTGCAATCACAGCACCTTTAAGCGTACGCTGAATGCCCAAGCCGGCACAATACGATTTCGATGTTTACCCTCGACATACCGCTGTTCCCACTCAACAACGTATTGTTCCCAGGAGGACCGATTCCGCTGCGTATTTTTGAGCCCCGCTATTTGGATATGGTCAGCCGGTGCATCAAGAAACAAACGCCCTTCGGCGTGTGTTTGATTCGCGATGGTACGGAAACCGGTAAACCCGCTACGCCGCATGCAATCGGGACCCTGGCGTCCATCGTCGATTGGTACTCGCTTCCGGAGGGGTTGCTCGGCATCGTCGCCGAGGGCGGCGAACGCTTCTCCGTCAACGCCACGCGCGTGCAGGCCGACCAGCTTCTGATCGCCCATGTTGCCCTGATACCCCAGGATCCCATCGTCGACGTGCCGCCGGAATTCGCCAAGCTGAGCCATTTATTGTCCGAAATCATCGACGACGCAGGGCCGCTTTACGCCGCATTGAATCGGCAATTCGACGACGCCAGCTGGGTGTCTTACCGACTCGCAGAGATATTGCCGCTGAACGTGCTGATCAAGCAGAAATTGCTGGAGATGAGCAGTCCAGTGGAACGCCTCAGCCAGCTGCAATCGTCGCTGCGAAATTTGATTGACGCGTGATTTTTTTTGTACACAGACGGCGTGCCGACGCTGAGCAAATGCGGCGCGCAAAGCCTTTAACTCCGCCGCGCTGCTTGGCCCGGTTGGTGCGACGCCGTGCGCGTACGACATCTCGCTCGCCCACGCGTTTTCAATCTTGGTGAAACACCCCGCCTGGTCTAAAATACACAGCTCCGTCCGGCGGCTGGCAGAATTGATTAAATGGGGCGGTAGCTCAGCTGGGAGAGCGTCGCGTTCGCAATGCGAAGGTCGGGAGTTCGATCCTCCTCCGCTCCACCATTATCAACTCAATCCCTTCAACCAGTTAACGAACTAATATTAGGTTACTTCTATTTGCTTTTTCGTCGACCGTGACAAAATCGTGACGTCCATCGAGCTTGGACACCGCGGCGCGCACGTTTTCGGGTGCTAAATGCGCATATCGCTCGGTCATCTTGACCGTACTGTAGCCCAACAATGCCTTCACCTCTGCAAGCGGAACACCGGCGCTCACTAACCACGCGGCGCAGGTGTGACGTAAGTCATGAATGCGGAAATCATCAATACCTGCTCTTTCGCGCGCAGTCGTAAAGGAGCGCTTTACGTCCTGTATCCGGCGACCGTTTTCGCGCGCAAATACCCAAGGCGAGCCCGGGCAGTACTGCGCTCGAAATCGAGCACGCTTCACGATAACCGACTTTGCCGTCTGATTTAGCGGCACCGACCTACGTCGCGCTGTCTTTGTGTGTTGCGCGTCCAAGTAGAACAAATCGGCAGACAAATCCATACGCGCCCACTCTACTCTAACCCCAACAACTCCTGATCCGACAGCCCGTATGCAAAGCCAAGCGAATGAAGACCGCCAAATGCGGGGCATTGCTTTCCGTTTCCGCAGCACGCATTAACGCCTCACCCTGGGCTCGGCTGATCCATCGTGCTCTTCCCTCAGGTTCCTTTAATTTCCGCCCGCTCACGGGATTCGGAATATCCCGATCCCACTCACGTCGCGCATAATTGATCGCCGTAGAGAGCAATGCTTGTTCCCGATTGACAGACGCGTTTTTGACGATCTTCTTGCGCCGCTCCACATACGCGCGCACGTCACTTGCGGATGAGCCGTTCAACTCTCTGCCAGAAAAATGGGCGTCTACGTGCACAGCGGCATTGAGGTCCCGCTGGTGACTCTTTTTTTCTTTGGTTTCCTTCAGGTACTCTAGAATCAACTCATCGAACGTTCGGCTTGGTTGCTCATCCCATTGTTGTTGCTTAAAAGTTAACAGCTCCCATTCGGCTTCTAACCCTTCCGCTTGCTTCCTGTCCGTCGTTCCAGTAAATCTTCTAACTCTTTTGCCAATTGCGTCGGTGAGGTCCATCCATCAGAAGCGACTGTCTTTGCGTTTATACGGCATACGTTTACCTCCTGTTGACGCACGCCAAGTCCCACGCACGACCGATTATGCGAAAGTCTGACTTGACGCGCCACTCAATCGTGAACGGCCTTCGCGGGGATACGCACGACTCGGCAGATCTTAACCCTTGGTAGCTCTCCTCGTACCCGTCAGCGACGAACCGCTAACCAACACGCTTTCACTCCCGCAAATAGTCAGTTTCTGTGAACCGTGCACCTAATTTCTACCCCCTATGACGCTGCCATGCTGACCAGCGCGCCGCTCGCCAGCAATGTGCTGACGGGCGGCATAGCGGTTATCTCTCCTATCCGTCCGCAGAATCTTTTTTTACTTGAAGGGTGATTGCACGAGGGAACCTCGTTCCTTCAGAGTAGGATTTCCAGAAACAACGACGAAGAGTAGATATTGACATGGTGGTATTGGTCTCGTAATACCCGAAGATTGTCAGAAAGAAGATCGACAGAAGCGATTACGTATCAACTAGATGTCTTGGAGGGAGAAGCCATGTATCTAACAGAGATCACTGCCGAGCAAGTCTCAGCCCCTTCGTATGAGCTGTTTTGCCAGGTCCGCGTTCGTTGGGCCTACGGCGACCAGATGCCCGACACGATTGAGTTTTGGTGGCAGGGGGGCAGCAGCGTAAACTGGGATCTGATCTTGCCACGCATTAGCGTGGATGCGAACAACCGGGTCGAGGA
>JBFGKR010000077.1:0-7718 GCA_041576575.1 Arenicellales bacterium
CATCTGCTCATAGCTGGGACCACAGGATCGGGTAAGTCGGTGTGTATAAACGCCTTGATCTTAAGCCTTGTGTACAAATCCACGCCGCGAGACGTACGGTTCATCATGGTGGATCCGAAGATGCTGGAGCTCTCGGTTTACGATGGGATCCCGCATCTCTTGGCCCCGGTGGTAACTGACATGAAAGAAGCGGCAAATGCGTTGCGCTGGTGTATGGCGGAGATGGATCGCCGTTACCGCCTCATGGCGGCACTTGGGGTTCGCAATATCGCGGGTTTCAACCGGAAGGTTATGGCTGCGGCTGAAAAGGGCGCTCCACTGCTGGACCCGCTCGCCGACGAAGGTGAAGAGGCCGAAGCTCTTGAGGCTCTCGCATACATTGTGTTGATCATCGATGAACTCGCGGATCTCATGCTGGTCGTCGGCAAGAAAGTTGAAGAACTCATAACCCGACTGGCGCAGAAAGGACGTGCTTCCGGTATCCATCTCGTACTGGCCACCCAGCGTCCGTCAGTGGACGTGATCACCGGCCTCATCAAAGCCAACATTCCGTGCCGGATCGCTTTTCAGGTGTCCTCACGCGTTGACTCGCGCACCGTTCTGGACCAAATTGGAGCCGAGCAGTTATTGGGACACGGCGACATGCTGTACCTGCCGGCCGGCGTAAGCGTGCCGGTGCGGGTGCACGGTAGTTTCGTGTCCGACCAGGAGGTTCACCGCGTCGTGGATTTCCTGAAGAACGCCGCGGAGCCCGAGTATGAAGAAGAGGTGCTCACCGGGCCAAGCCAGTCAGCCGAGGGCTTCTCTGCCGAGGCGGCACTGGCTGGGGATATGGACTCGGAAGACGATCCACTTTACGACCAGGCGCTGCGTCTTGTAACGGAAACCCGACGCGCCTCGATCTCTGCGGTACAGCGCCAACTCCGGGTCGGGTACAATCGGGCCGCCCGCATGATTGAGGCAATGGAGCAGGCCGGGGTGGTGGGCCCGTTACAGTCAAACGGCAAGCGAGAGGTCCTGGCTCCGCCGCCGCCTCAAGATTAACCACTTCACCCTGGCGAAATAATGGTGCATGGCTTGAAAATATCGATGGTCTTGGTTGCCTGGTGCATGTGCGCAAATGCCTACGCTGCCGCGAGTCATGCCGAGCAGCGTTTGAACAAGTTTCTGAATGATACGCGCGCGTTTGAAGCATCCTTCGAACAAGTCGTCTATGACGATCGCTTTCAGCCTCTGGACACAAGCCGAGGCCGGGTTTTAATAAAACGGCCCGGGCGTTTCGTGTGGGATTACGAGCCGCCCGCGGACCGTAAGATCGTGAGCAACGGCACGAATGTTTGGATCCATGACATCGACATACAACAGGTCACCGTACAAAGGCTGACCGATACCCTTGGTACGTCGCCGGCCGCGGTGCTCGCGGGTAGTGCGGATCTCAACCAGGATTTTGAGGTTTCCGAGGGCGGTACGCAAAACGATTTGGAATGGCTCACGGTGACGCCGAGGTCGCCTGATAACAACTTCGAAAGTCTGAGCCTGGGCTTCAAGGCGGACAAGCTTCTACGGGTCGAAATGGTCGATGCGCTGGGCCAGACAACTCGGATCGACTTCAGCGATCATGCTGTGAATCCGCATATTGATGACTCTGAATTCGATTTTGTGGTTCCAAACGGAACCGATCTCATTGATCAAACCGTTGGCAAGTAGGCGGCGGTTCTGACCTACCTTCAGGCGTTGACGGCGGTCGCGGTAGGCGGTGCTGTGGGCGCACTGCTCCGATTCGCCATGGTAACCGGGCTGCACAATTGGCTGGGTTCCGGATTTCCCTATGGGACTTTGGCGGTTAACGTTCTGGGCTCTTTCGCTATCGGCTGCCTGTCCATTGCGTTGATCGATCGGGTAGGGGAGAGCGAACTATGGCGATTGATTTTCTTCGTGGGCTTGCTCGGCAGCTTTACGACATTCTCAACGTTTTCCCTCGATACCGTGGAACTCATGATGGCGGGATGGTATTCCCACGCGATATGGAATGTCGTTTTGAGTGTTTTATTGTGTTTGGGCGGCACGCTGTCGGGCATCGCGTTGATGCGTTGGTTGTCTTGAGCACCCTATTGCTTGCCTGAGGAAACCAGAATGTCGAGTTGGCCACCCCCAACCCCATAGAGTGCAAGTCTACTCCCAACCGTATCCCTGCAAACAGTAGCTGTATCGGAGACTTCCCTGCGATGTTAGATCCACAGTTGTTACGCAAGAGCATAGACACCGTAGCCGCAAGACTTCAGGCTCGTGGCTTCGAACTTGACGTAGAAAATTTTCGGAGACTGGAGGCCAAGCGTAAGGCCTTGCAGGTCGAGACACAGGCGCTACAGAGCGAACGTAATACGAAGTCGAAGATGATTGGCCAAATGAAGAGCCGCGGCGACGACACGAGTCAGTTGCTGAAAGAATTGGCGGGCTTGCGTGAGCGCCTCGACTCAGTGCAGGCTGAGTTCGCGAACGCGCAGCGCCAACTGGATGAGTTAAGTTGGGACATCCCCAATATTCTCCATGAAACGGTTCCCCAAGGGCGCAATGAGAATGACAACGTGGAAGTACGAAGGTGGGGCGAGCAGCCGGACTTTGCATTCGCACCCGCCGATCATGTCGCGTTAGGTAAGACGGCGGACATGCTGGATTTCGAGAGAGCGGCCACTATCGCCGGATCGCGGTTTGTGGTCATGCGCGGCGCGTTTGCCCGTCTCCACCGCGCGCTCACTCAGTTCATGCTCGATCTGCACACAACCGAGCATGGCTATACCGAGGTATATGTGCCCTATCTGGTTAATCGTCAGAGTCTATTCGGAACCGGGCAGCTGCCAAAGTTCGAAGAAGATCAATTTGCCACACGCGGCGAGGACGAGTATTTCCTGATTCCAACCGCGGAAGTACCGGTGACCAACTTGGTGCGCGATAGCATCACGAACGAGGAGACGCTGCCGCTTCGGTATGTGTGCCATACGCCGTGTTTTCGGCGGGAGGCTGGGAGCTATGGCAAAGATACACGCGGAATGATTCGCCAACACCAATTCGAAAAAGTAGAACTGGTCCAGATCGTCAAACCCGAAAACTCCTATGACGCGTTGGAAGAGCTGACCGGACACGCCGAAGCGGTACTCAAACGGCTGGAGCTGCCGTTTCGAACCGTCGCGCTGTGTTCGGGGGACGTCGGATTTTCCTCCGCCAAGACTTACGATCTCGAAGTCTGGTTGCCCGGACAAGAGCGCTACCGGGAGATCTCGTCCTGCAGTAATTTCGAATCCTTCCAGGCGCGCCGCCTCGCCGCACGATGGCGAGACTCCAAAAGTGGCGCGACCGAGTTGGTGCACACCTTGAACGGATCCGGCGTCGCTGTTGGCCGCGCACTCGTCGCGGTCCTGGAGAACTATCAGGAAGGGGATGGGTCGGTCCGCGTTCCCCACGCGCTGCGGCCATATCTCGGTGGTTTAGAACGCATTGTGGGGCGAACTTAAAGCGTTGTCTGAAGAGGTTGCTGCGCCGTAGGTCATGCGTCCCGCACATCGGCTCGAATTGCGGTAAACTTCACGCGGCTTTCGCCCGCGGCTTTGGCGAAACATGGGGATGTCGGGCACAAAAACGAAAAAAAGACTCGCTACAGGCCGGTTTGCAATCTGTGTGTGCGCAGGTGTGTTGATATCGGGCGCTGCGGCGCAGTCGCAGCCAACGCGTGTGCGGCCACCGGTAGAAATCGAAGGCTATCTGCATAAAGGCTACCCATTCATACCGGTTGCGCTGCATGGTTTGTCCCTCGATTGGCCCATTGATCTTGTCTTGAGCGCCGCGGTACGCGCCGATCAAGATCGAGCCCGCATCTACTTCAACGATGCCGCCAGAATCGTTGGCGCATTCCCCGACTGGCGCTGTACGGCCCGGGACGGGGATTACCAGCAATCAACCGTTTTCGAATCCGGCCAGCTAAAAGACGCCGATCTCGAGACCATCATCCGGCGCTACTTCGACAACGGCGAACGCCTTACGCTCTACCCCGATTGGTTTCGCGGCGCATCACACGTGCGGGTGCCCCCCAAGCAGCTGAGTCGATACGTCGACGAGAACCGGCGATGGTACGCGAGCAACGATCTCGATCCCGGCGGCTACGGGGTGGTCAAGCCGCGACCAGTGGTAGTTTCGCTGTACGAAAGAGGTGAGCAGATATTGATCGACGCCGATCGGGCGCGGCTCGAAGTTGCGGTCCAAAACGGCTTGGATTCCCTACCGGTGGTCATCTGGTACAACGATGGGCCCGTCAAGTTTATCAGCCAGTACGGACCCAATCCGACCGCTCGTGCCATTATCGACGCGTTTTTCGAAGACGGGGCGACCTTGACCCTTGTTCCTCAGTTGGGGTTCGGGGACTATCATCTGGTCAGCACCGTGGCTGAGTTGAAGAAGGAACTCGATTATGTGCCGGATGTGGAAGACGTCAATGCGGAGCGATTCAGCACGCTCCAGGCTGAATTCGACGACATCGGATTTCGTCGTCCGTTACCGGTAGCGTTGTTTCGGTTTGCGGGTGGCCGCGCGGTTCGGGCGGTAGAAAGCGACCGGATTGCGGTGGCTGAGAAACTGGGTATCGATACAGTTCCGGTGGCGTTTTACTTCGTGGACAACGGGCGCAAGCGGGGCGGCGAACGTCGTGTCGACTGCAACATACGCCTGTGCGAAGCGGCTGGAGGCAACCCTTTGAACTGCTCACAGTTACCCCAGTTTGTGGAGTGGGGAGCTCCGTCCCCCGGCCAGCCTGGCGGAGCGGAACCAAGGATGGCCCCTCCAGGGCCGCCATCACCACCTCCCCAGGCTCCGCCCGGACCTCCCACGCTGCCACCGCCACCACCAGCGCCTCCACAGGTCATTCCACCACCACCACCCGCAAGTCCTTGAAATGACGGCGGCGCGCAGCTAAGCCCATGCCTGGCCACAATTACAACAAGAACAAAGTCAGGATCGGTGCCTGTCGCGCCACTCACGGTTTGACCGGCTTAACGGTGGCGATGGCCGTTTACATGACGGCGAGCCAAGCCGGCGTAACAACACACTTGACGCCCAACCTGAAGTCAGACGCAGACTCGACCTACGCGGCGTGGCCAGCCCAAGTTCCGGTCTGGCCGGCTACAGACGCCGTTCGGTTGGCGGCTATGAGCGGTGATGGTCGCAAGCGAGAGTCCTGGCCAGCGCATGGGGTTGAAGACGTCCGCAACCGGCATTGGGACGCGGCCACCATCACCTTGCACGATTCCCACACCAGTATCCAACCGACGTCGGCCCTCGATCAAGAATCGGGTTACGCGGCCTTGACCGGCTCAGCCGCGGCACCGGACCAGGCCAATCCTACGCATGGTAAAGACGTGGCCGCCGCGGACGGAATGTATGAGCTGTATACCAGTATCGAATTGGCACTGGCCCACGATGATGACTCGGGTTACGCCGCCCCAAGCGGCTCAGCCATCACACCGGCCGGCCGCGGCCCGATGCATGCCGACCCGTCGGCTTCTGCAGTCGAAGGCGGCTTCAACCCCCGTCCGCAGTTAATCGAACAATCAGCCTATGGGTTGTACCCAAGCATCGAAATCGTGATGCGCCATCATGAAAATGTATTCCGACGCCCGGCTGGCGAGGAGCGCAGCGACACGATTGTGGCGGTTCGACCGGCATTATTGTATCGGACCAACATCGGTCGCCATGATCTGCAACTTCGTTACGGCACAAGCATCGAACGCCATCAGGAGTTTCCCTCCGAAGATACCACTGATCACGGTGGCAGCGCGGTTATGAATCTGGATATCACCGAGCGCCTAAACGTGGATCTGTTCACGGAGTACCAGTCCAACCACGAAGCGCGTGGAACATCGGCTTCACGCCTTCCCGGGCCAATCGATTTACTGAGCGGGCCAGACGAGTTTGATTTGACCCGTTATGGCGGAGACCTTACCTACGGGCGCCGCGACAGCATGTTTCAACTGACCGCCGGAGCAATTGGCAGTGATTGGCGGTTCACCAACAACGACCAAGAAGGGCGTGACCGCGATGAAGACCGGATCTACGCTACGTTGTATTACAATCTGAGCCCTAGAACATCTTTGTTCCTGCGCGGAGTATTCGACGACATCGACTTTGTATCGCCGGCATCCGATCTGGACAATGAAGAAACAGGATATTTCTTCGGCGCCCGCTGGGAAGCCACCGTCGCAACTTCCGGCGAAGTGGGAATAGGCCGAGTCGAAAAAGAATTCGATGCGCCGGCTCGCGGAACGGACGAAACCTCCAGCTACTTCGCCAGGATCATCTGGCAGCCAAAGCCATTTTCAACCGTGGCGCTGCACGCGTCAAAGACATTTGAAGAGACCACCGAACTGGATTCCGAGTTCATCGAAAGCCGGCTGATCGGCATGAACTGGGATCATGCCTTAACCGATCGGTGGGCCTTTTTTCTCTATGTCAACGAGACCCGCGACAAATTCAGCGACGGGCGGCGCGATACGCTTCACAATTACGGGCTTGGTCTGGATTATGCGTTCAGATCCTGGTTGACGTTTGGAGTAAGCTACGGCATGTTTGAACGGGATTCCAACGCTGCAGAGGCGGAATTTGAGGATCAGACACTCTCACTCTACGCGCGGCTTGGCCTTTCTTTTGGCACGCGAGGCTTCTGAGCCCGGCGGCACTTCGGCTTACGTCACAAGCCTCATGACGCGCATTGCGGCGTTCGGCGTCTTGCTTCTTGTTTTCACTGCAGGAATCGCGGAGACAGACTACCGATTGTCTCCGGGGGATACCATATCTATCAATGTTTTTGAAGAGCCGGATCTGAGCTTCAAAAGCATTCGGATTCCTCCCGGCGGCATACTCTCTTATCCGCTGATCGGAGAAGTACGGGCGGCGGGATTGACGGTGCGCGAGTTGGAATACAGCATCCATGACTTGCTACTGGATGGGTATTTGCGCAAGCCAATCGTTACTGTCAGCGTGTTGGAGTACCGTCCAGTTTATGTTGGGGGGGCGGTGAACAATCCTGGCGAGCAGCGCTTCAGCGTAGGCATGTCCGTGGAAAAGGCTATCGCTGTTGCCGGCGGGTATGTCGACGGCGCAGATGCGGGGGCCATAACGATTTATCGCGAAGCCGAGAATTCAGACCCTTACCAAGTCGATCTCAACCATCAGGTTCAGCCCGGCGACGTAATCACGGTCCCCGCTTTACCACAAATAGGGCGCACCGAGGCTTCCTATGTTTATTTGTACGGGCAGGTTCGAAATCCGGGAAGTTACGAGTATCGCGCGGGCCTTACCGTTGAGAAGGCAGTGGCGCTGGCCGGCGGCTTCGGACCCCGGGCGTCGAAACGAAAGATCGAAATAACCCGGGAGGGCGATCCCAAATCAAAGATCTCCGGAGCCGAACTCACTGACGACGTAAAGCCCGGAGACGTTATTACAATCGGCGCAAGCTTTTTCTGAAGGTACCAATGTGATCGGATCCGATGATAACACCGCGCGCCTACCGGTTCGGAGAGCAGTTGTGGCCGATCTGTTACTGGGTGGCTCGAATGATGAACAACCCGGCGTCCAACTGCGCGAATATTGGCGTGTTCTAAAAAAACATCGCAACAGGGGGCCTGGGCAGGCGAAAACTTAGACATTCCTTCTTCGCTGAAAAATCGCGGGGACGG
>JBFGKR010000078.1:0-7714 GCA_041576575.1 Arenicellales bacterium
CCCGCAATGTGCGCAGCGGCGTATCGACAGCGTAGGCCTGCTTATAGATATTCACATCCGTGCGACCGGTATGGACGACGCCTTTCCGGTCCACCAGGATGATGTTTTCTCGTTTTGAACCCAAGGAGATCAGCAAGCGCGTGGTGGCAATCCCGGCCGCGCCAGCACCCAGTATGACGATCCTCGCGTCTTCGAGCTGCTTTCCCTGCAATCCCAGTGAGTTCAACAAGCCGGCGCAGACGATGACCGCCGTGCCATGTTGGTCGTCGTGAAACACCGGTATATCCACCCGCTCTCTGACGGATTGCTCGATGACGAAGCATTTGGGCGCCGCGATATCTTCCAAATTTATAGCCCCGAATGTCGGAGCGATATTGACGACGGTTTCGATAAACGCCTCCGTGCTCGGCGCGTCGATTTCAATATCAAAGACGTCGATATCGGCAAAGCGTTTGAACAACACCGCCTTTCCTTCCATCACCGGCTTACCGGCCAAGGGCCCCACGTTTCCCAATCCAAGAACCGCGCTCCCGTCGGTGACCACGGCGACCAGGTTACCCTTGTTTGTGTATCGGTAGACCGCCGGCGCGTCGGTGGAGATCGCCAACACCGGTTCCGCCACTCCCGGGGTATAAGCGAGCGATAAATCCCCCGCCGTGGTAAACGGCTTGGTCGGTTTTATGGATACCTTTCCCGGCTTGGGGTGTTCGTGATACGCGAGTGCCTTGTCTCTGAGATCAGACATTGGTTACCTGGGTAAATATAAAAATGGACGCTGAGCGGATGGCCCGCGCACGCCGTCGATCTTGCGGGGGCGCTGCGAGTATGGTCGCGTGTTGATTGCGACGCCTGCCGCTTGCTATTGTCGCACAGCGCCGCAAAGCGCTCAAAATTCGCGCGTACGACAATAGGCTATACGCGTTCAAAGACGGTAGCGATGCCCTGGCCCATGCCGATGCACATCGTCGCCAGGCCCAAAGCGCCGCGTTGAACCCGCATGATGTGCAACAAGGTGGTCGAGATACGCGCTCCGGAGCAACCCAGCGGGTGGCCGAGCGCAATTGCGCCGCCGTTCAAGTTCACCTTGTTTTCGAGATCTCCCAGCAAACCCAGATCCTTAAGTACCGGCAGCGACTGCGCCGCGAATGCCTCGTTCAGTTCGACGACATCGATATCGTCCACCGTCAGCGCGGCCCGTTCCAGTGCTTTTTTTGCCGCGGGAACCGGACCGTAGCCCATGATCGAGGGATCGATGCCGGCGGTGGCCATGGATCGGATTTTCGCCATGGGCTCCACACCCGCGGATTTCGCCCTTTCGGCGGACATCACGATCATCGCCGAGGCGCCGTCGGACAGCGCCGAAGACGTTCCGGCTGTCACGGTGCCGTTGACGGGATCAAACACGGGCTTCAGCGTGCTCAGTATGTCCGCAGTAGTGTCGCCGCGAATGACCTCGTCGTGCTCGCACAACACTCTGTTCCCTTCCTCGTCGTGACCCTCTATGGGCACGATCTCGTTCTCGAACCGACCCTCCCTGGTCGCCGCGTGCGCCCGTTGGTGTGACCGCGCCCCGAATTGATCCTGCTGCTCCCTAGTGATTCCGTGCATGCGCGCGAGCAGCTCGGCGGTCACACCCATCATGCTCGCGGCCTTGGCCACGTGTTTACTCAGAGCGGGATCGATATCGATGCCGTGGGTCATAGGCACGTGCCCCATGTGTTCAACCCCGCCGACGACGTAGCAATCGCCCTGTCCCGCCATGATCGCTTGCGCCGCAGTGTGTATCGCCTGCATCGACGACCCGCACAAGCGATTCACCGTCTGCGCGCTTACCGAGGGCGGCAATACGCTCATGAGGGCCATGTTGCGGGCGATGTTTACGCCCTGCTCCAGTGTTTGATTGACACATCCCCAAATTACGTCGTCGACGTCGGACGGATCCAGTGTTGGGTTTCTTTCGAACAATGCATCCACCAGCCGGGCCGACAGCGTTTCCGCGCGCACGTGCCTGAACGCGCCGCCCTTGGAACGGCCCATCGGCGTGCGCACGCAATCGACGACGACGGCATCTCTGCTGTTTGTGCTCATTTTCGTGTCTCCTGATAAAACGATCCGCCTTCGCGAGCCATAGTCCGCAACCGTTCACTCGGCCGGTAGGATGCTCCGAGCTCCGCGTACTGGTCGGCGGTCTTGCAAAACACGGCGGCACCGATGGAGTCGACGTATCGCAATGCGCCGCCGCGAAAAGGCGGAAAACCGATTCCCCAAATCAGCCCCATGTCCGCAGCGATTACAGAGTCTACGATGCCCTCTTCCAGGCACCGAATCGTCTCCAGACACAACGGAATCATCATGCGGTCAACGATGGTTTTATCGTCAAACGAGCGCTTCCCGCTCCCCGTCGAGTAAATAAGGTCGTAAACCTTTTCATCGACAATTTTTTTTGGTTTTCCGCTTCGCTCCATTTCGTATCGATAAAATCCGCAGCCCGATTTCTGTCCCAACCTTTCGGCCTCATAGAGCGCATCGACAGCCGTCTTGTAGTCGGTACGCATACGATCCGGATATCCAGCCGCCAACACCGCGCCGGCGTGACACGCGATATCGATACCAATAACGTCCAGCAGATAAGCCGGCCCCATCGGCCAGCCGAAGGCCTCCATCGCGCGATCCACTTTCCGATAGTCGGCGCCATCGCGGAGCAGGGCGGAAAAGGCGTTGAGATAGGGGAACAACACGCGGTTGACCAAAAAACCGGGGCAGTCTTTGACTACGATGGGATTTTTTCCAATCTTCTTGGCGAAAGAGACCGTGGTGGCGATGGTCTGATCCGAACTTTGTTCTCCCTTGATGACTTCGACCAGTGGCATCACCGGCACCGGGTTGAAAAAATGCATGCCGCAGAATCGTTGCGGGTGTTTCAGGGCGCCGGCAAGTCGCGAAATCGATATCGTAGACGTATTGGAGGCAATGACAGCATCGTCGCGAATCACTGCTTCCAGTTCCTGCAAAACCGTCTTTTTCACGTCCTCCTTCTCGACAACCGCCTCCACGACCAAATCCGCCGGCATCACGTCCCCATAGGTTAAGGTCGGATTGATGCGCGTCAGCGCGTCCCCCATCTCTTCCGCTGTCATTCTCTGGCGCTCGACTTGCTTCGAGAGCAATTTGCGCGCCTCGGACAGCCCCGATGCTACGGCATTTTGAGAAATATCCTTCATCACGATTGGTGTGCCTCTTCGCGCCGTTTGATAAGCGATCCCGCCCCCCATAATTCCGGCACCGAGCACCGCCGCCAGTTCCACGGACTTGGCTTTCTTGGAATACGACCTGGCAGCGCGATTCAGCGCCTGATCGTTCAGGAACAAACCCACCAGGTTGTGTGCGGTCTCGGTTTTCGACAACTCCGCGAAGGCTTGCGCCTCGATTTTGGACGCGTCATCGCGATGGAGTACGGCGTGTTTCTCCATGCACGTTAGCGCCGTCATCGGTGCCGGATAATGCGGTCCCGCCTTGGCGCCGACGACTGCTTTGGCGGTTTCGAACACCATAGTGCGTTCGATGTCCGTCAATCGCAGAGGCGCCCGCTTCTCGCTTCGCCGTGATTCGTAGTCCAGCTTTCCGCTAATGCATTGTTCGAGCAGCCGCAACGCCGACGCCCGCAGCCGCTCCGGTTCCACCACGGCGTCGACGGCGCCCTGTTTCAGCGCCTCTTGAGGCATTTTGTCCTGGCCAAGACCGATCCACTCCAGGGCGTTGTCGGCGCCAATCAACCTGGGAAGGCGGATCGTGCCTCCCCATCCCGGGAAAATCCCTAACTTTACCTCGGGCACGCCGACACGGGCCTCAGTCGATGCGATGCGGTAATCGCACGCAAGACAGACCTCGAATCCACCTCCAAGCGCAAATCCGTTGATCGCCGCGACTGTGGGAAACGGAAGATCTTCTATCGCGGAAAAAGTCTCGTGGATACGCAGCAAGTCTTCGACGAGTTCGTCGTGCGTCTTTGCAAACCACTGCGAGAATTCGGTTATGTCGGCGCCCACGACAAAAACGCTCTTGCCGCTGCTGAGGACGAGCCCCCTTACCTCCGACCTGCCTCCCAACTCCGCAACGGCTTGTCCCAATTCCGACAACGTCAGGGCGTCGAACTTGTTTACGGAGCCCTGTTGGCGGTCAAAACGAAGCTCCGCGATGTCCTCTTCGATGATCTCCGCGGTCAAGGTCTTGCCCCGAAATTTCATATAAAGTCTCCATAATCATTGAATTATTAGTAACGGTGTCACGGATGCTTTCGCCGGCACCAATCCTCCATCAACTTCCTGGAAATCGAGAAAGCGGGGGGAAGCCGCAACGGGCCGTGGCCGGCCATTGCGCGAGAGAGTTGTTCGCGCGTAAACCATCGAGCGTCCTCGAGCTCTCTGTCGTTTCCACCGATTGGCTGCCACGCGGCCTGCGCGTGAAATCCCAACATCAAGGAGCTGGGAAACGGCCAAGGTTGGGACGAGTGGTAAAAAAGTCTGTCTATGCGCACGCCGGTTTCCTCGACAACTTCTCTTACAACCGCCTGTTCCGCGGATTCTCCAGGTTCGACAAACCCGGCGAGGGTAGAGTATACATCCTTGGGCCATCGGCTTTGGCGCCCCAAGAGGCATTGATCGTCGGAGTGAACCAGCACGATTATGGCGGGATCGGTTCTGGGAAAATGGACCGCTGCACAACCCGGTGCATTACATATTCTCAGGTGACCGGCCTTGGCGTTTATCGTCGCGGAGCCGCAGACGCCGCAGTATCGGTGACGTTCGTGCCAGTAACACATCCCCTTGGCATACGCCAGCAAGGAAGCATCCCAATCCGCCAACACCGGTCCGACTTTCCTCAAGTCCTCGAACAAGGCGTCGTCAACGCGCGGAAAATCTGCGAGCGGATCCGATTCAGCTTCGCAACGAAGCGCAAAATAGGTGTGCCTTTCGTCACATCCCATCAACACTGTCCTCTCCAAAGGGATCTTCCCCCGAGCTATTTGCTTTGGCAGGAGCGCTACGGCGCGCCGTCTCTTCATATCGATGAGGTTTTTTTGCCTCCAGACCGGCATCACCCGTGTATTCGTGGATCGGTGCAGACAGCGCTCGATCCAGGCGGCGTCGTCGCGGCGATGAGCAACGCGGTCCAAGGTGACGTCGACGAGACCGTTGTTTTGCGCTCTAGTCAGGTGATCCACCAATTCGAGTGCGTGAGTCTTGATCATCGGGGATCTAGCTTGTATGCGTCGGACAATCGCTGCATTAAATCGCCGAATCCGGTTAGCGACCAGCCGCCGTCTACCGGTATTACGGCGCCGTTCACATAGTCCGCGAGTGGACTGGCGAGGTACAGCGCCAGATTTGCAACGTCTACCGTTGACCCCATGCGGCCCGACGGTACGCTGTCGGCCACCGCCTTTTCGAGCTCCGGCGTCGGAGCGAGGCGTGCCATGCCTTCGGTGCCGGCGATCGGCCCCGGTACGATGGAATTGATACGGACACCCGCGTCGCTCCATTCCAGCGCAAGCACGCGTGTAAGCATGTCCACACCGGCCTTTGCCGCGCATACGTGGGCCTGCAGGGGCGTCGGTACCGATGCCTGCGGCGCCGAGATATTTATGACGCACGCTCCCGGCCTGCGTAAAAATTCGAAGCCGGCTCGCAGCACATTAAACGTCCCCAACAAGTCTATATCTACGACGGCCTTAAATCCGTTGGAAGACATCCCCAAAACCGGAGCGGGAAAATTGCCGGCGGCGCCGGATATCAATACATCGATGGGCCCTAATTTCTCATGAGTGTTTTTCAATGCCCGCTCCACGGCGTCGTAGTCGCGCACGTCTGCGGAAAAACCGAGGGCTTTGGCGTTGCGATTGAGTAATTTCTCGACCGCGGCCCGTACCTTGTCTTCGGAGCGGCTCATGACCGCAAGTTTTGCTCCCGCGGCAGCAAAGCCCTCGGCGATGCCAAGATTAATGCCGCTGGTGCCGCCTGCGACAAACACACACTTGCCGTGAAAATCGAGTAAGTTTTCCGATGTAACCATCACCATCTCCTGGCTTTATAGACAGCCACGCAATCGCGGCGCTCTACGTCTGCAGCAAACCAAGTTCTTCAGAGATTTCCCGTTTACCGGCGAAGTGGGCGCAGGGTCTCAGGTTTTTGCTGGCCGCAATACGCTATCGACACTGTCATCGTCGACCCATTGTTGGCATTCGCCAACGAAGCCGCAGTGCGCCTAAATATTAACAAGGAATGATCAGGGAGGGCATGCCTATTGTCGTTCGCACCACACCCGTCTAGCCACCCCGTGGCCCTCTCAATGCGCAGGTCTGGTCAAATACGGCGATCGACGCGCATACGAGAGCTACTATCCAAAGTCGTCATGCATGACCGTGACGGACACCGCGAGCCGCTGTGAACACTTAGCTCTCAAGAATCATCACGTGCCACCGTCAACGGCCGCGCGCAGTGCGGCGGCAGATTTCTCGAGCTTTTAGCGATCAGCTGGGCAGTAATGAAAGTCGCGGGAATCATGCCGAACAACGTTGATGCGAGGCGCGTCCTCTCGCAGTCGGCGTAAAACAACGCGATTTTCCGCCGCGAGACCTAAAGTCACCCCACCGCGAGGCCGATAATTTTTGAGGTAACGTGCGACCAGCGAGCATGTAAAAGATACCTTGTTGAACTGCAAGAACCGCGTACATTCTCGTCATGCCGGCTATTCATCCGTTTCTCGTACACACGCGGGCACGCGTTGCACTGCACGATTCGCCAACTATGGGAGAAGAGTCGTTTGGAACGCACCTCCGCCGTTGAACAGGGAACCCAGCCTTTAATCCTCATCGTCGATGACGCGGCACCTATTCGATCACTGGTTGGGAAAGCGTTGCTGCGGGCGGGTTTTAGAATTACAGAGGCGCAAAACGGGCGTCAAGCGCTCGAGGTTTTGACGCGAGAAAAACCGGATGTCGTGTTGTTAGACGTTGTCATGCCGGAGTTGGACGGCTTCGCGGTGTGTTCCGCCATTCGGCAAGATGCAGACTGGCAACACACTCCGGTCATCATGATGACAACGCTACAAGACGACGAATCCATAAACCGCGCCTACGATGTCGGCGCGACGGATTTCATTGGTAAGCCATTCAATCCCAGGGTCTTAGCGCATCGCATTCCGTATATCCTACGCGCGAAGTCGCTGGCGGACGAATTGCGTGACAAAGAAGCGAAGCTTGCGCGCCTCGCCTACTTCGACAGTTTGACCGACCTTCCCAACCGGGAAGCGTTCAAAGAATTGTTGATCCAGGCTATTGCGTCAGCGAGGCAGGATGAGAAACTCATCGCGACGCTTTTTCTAGACCTCGACAATTTCAAACGCATCAACGACACCCTGGGACACACTTTGGGTGATTTGCTACTTCAGTCTGTGGCGAAGCGCCTCCGCAGCTGTTTGCGCGCAAGCGATGCGGTAATACGTTACAACGTTCAGACGCAATATGACGGCGAGGCGGTTGCACGCTTGGGAGGCGACGAATTCACGATATTGCTCGCCCAGATCCGAAATAAGAACGACGCCGCAGCGGTGGCAAAACGAATACTCGACGAGTTATCGCGGCCGTTCAGTCTGAATGGGCACGAAAGCTATATTACGCCCAGCATAGGCATCGCCATTTATCCTGACGACGGCGACG
>JBFGKR010000079.1:0-7660 GCA_041576575.1 Arenicellales bacterium
GGGATTCCGTCGATATCGAGCCAACGGGAGGATTACCTGGCCAAGGCGATGCTCTCTTATCGAGAGAGGGAACGCGGCAATACGATTATGCGGGCGATGTTGAGACCCATGAAGGACATCGAGATCAAAAATCTGGCCGCGTATTACTCCGGAAAGCGGCGCAAAGCGGTGGTGTTCGTTCGCGTTCCCTGCGCCCAGTAAGAAGGCCAGAAGGCCCTGAGCCCGCGGTCGAACGACGACGCTTCGTCGAAGCGTCCCACCCCTCCTCGACAATCGAGCGGCTAACCGACGGCGCGGCGCTCTGCGGCACGTGCGGCGAATATTTCGGAGGGCTTGTAGAACCACATCTGGTACATGGAGACCACCCACATAAAGGCAAAACAACCTCCCATGAGGCCACCGCTGATTACGATCACATAGGCGAACGGTTCGGATATTTTCGTCAGATACCAGGAAAAAATGTCGAGCAGAATCTGCACGAAAGGAAACGCGATGATCAAGCATTTCAGCCACACGGGTCGAACGTAGGCGTGACTGAATATCAGGCCGGTGATGAAGAATATGAAGGTGAGGCCGAAAAGATGAATGTGTGAAACACGCACCAGCGTGAAAATATCGACCCCTTCGTCCAATTGAGCGACTTCCACCAAGTCGTCATAGGTAATGAGATTTGGAATGTGCGGGTTGCTTCCGTCGTGGCAGGCCAGGCAGCGTTTTTCCATGATCTGAGCGATTTCCGGACCAAATTTTGCCTTCTCGAGCCCACCATGAATCCAGGTGATGAGGTGATTGGCCTCGTTGGCTGGCAACATGCTCGCCATTGGGCCTCGTAGAGCGGATTCCAGCCGGGTCGATTCCTTGCTGCCGCTGTAGGCGATAACGACATCGTTTACCGAGAGACCGGGTTTTCCGTCCCTGCCCGAATGCGATTCGTAAAGGTATAACAGCGCGAAGAGATATTCCGTGGAAAGCACGAGGAGTGCGGCCGTAAAGAGAACGCGTGTACTGCTCGGCAGCTCCTGAAAATGCAGATACGCACGGTGAAGCGGTTCATCTGTCATAGTTGGTTTCTCCGCGACCAATTGATCAAATAGGAACTCTGTCGGCGGTGAAGACCACTGGCCCCGCCACAGTCGCGCGGTGTCGCGCCCACGTTCATTTGACACCTGCGAGAGGTTCGAACACAAACCCTAAAGCGCTCCAGCGTACCTAGTCAACGTCTTTGTTTGACTTGGAGCACCTCAATCGTCCCTCGGCGCGGGGCGTTAGCCTGGACCACCGCCCAACATAGCATTAAGGCATGGGCAGGTATACTACGATTGCGTCGGCGACGAAGCTTTTCGCCGGCGTCTTGCGACTCGTTGCGGTATCATGCTGCAGTGCAGCAATGTACGCACGGTTCCAGCACGTGCGCGGCACTTCGGGGACCCAGATGGCCCCGGGTCGTCAGGGTCACTTTGCGCACACGGCGAAATCCGACGTTCTAGCGGTGCCGATCGGGCGCGCCGGCTTGCACGCCCGCGACGTTCCGGTGGGAGTGCCCGCTATTGTTAGCGCAAGAGCCATTTGCGACAATCCGAGGATTAAGAATTCATGGTGAAATAAAGGAAAGACATGTCGAGAACAAAATTAATAAACGCGGTGACGACGCTGGTTGCGGTCACCGCCGTCGGCTGCGGCGGGAACGAAGTGAGCTTCTCCAAGGACGTGATGCCGGTTCTGCAGGAGAGCTGCCTGTCGTGCCACAAAAAGGGGGGGGACGGCTACGCGGCGAGCGGATTGAGCGTTGAGAGCTACGAGGACGTGATGAAGGGCACCAAGTACGGGCCGGTGATCACCCCGGGCTACAGTTTTTCCAGCACCCTGCAGATTCTGGTGGAACACAAGGCGGATTCCTCCATCAACATGCCCCGGGGTCGACCGCGGCTGTCCCAGGATAAGATCGAAGTCATCGGCAGGTGGATCGACCAGGGCGCAAAAAATAACTAGGCCGAATTTTCTAGCGAAGCGCCCCTGCGACGTTGTCGCCTAGCACGCGGGGCCATCGAATGTCGCCGCCTTCTGTCACGACGCTGCGGTCGTTCCGGTCGCCGGTACGCGTTCGAATCAGGCAAGGGGGCGCCGATTCAGGCGCGGAGGTGCGGACGTGCCGCTCCAAGCACACCCGTCTAGGTCAGACAGAAGAGGGTCGGTGATGCGTTCCAACCTCGTTGTCCAAATCCAACGTTACGATCTCTTCGACGTCATCCGCAAACCTCGTGGCGATTTGCAGGCTATTGCGCGGTCCCTGGGTTGAGTACGATGCATAAATACGATCTCATCATAGCGGGCGCGGGTATAAGCGGTCTCAGTCTGGCTCATTATGCGGCGCGGATGGGAGTCAGGCCACTGGTGATCGAAAAAAGCGCACGCTTGGGGGGCGCAATCCACTCTCATCGATTCGAAGGAGATCGTGCGAATTTCTGGCTCGAACTGGGTGCCCACACCTGCTACAACTCGTACGCGGCGTTTCTCGGGATCGTCGAAGAACTCGGTCTGATGGGTCAGTTACAGAGGAGGGAGAAGGTACCTTTCAGGATGTCGGTCGGGGACGGGATCAAGTCCATCCCGTCACAGATCAATTTTCTTGAATTTCTCTTGTCTGCTCCACGTTACTTTTTTCTGAAAAAGGAAGGGGAAACCGTGGAGTCCTATTACTCCAAAATAGTCGGGAAGCGGAACTACGACGCCGTGTTCGGCCACCTTTTTAACGCCGTGCCTTCGCAAAGGGCAAACGAGTTTCCCGCTGACATCCTTTTCAAGCGACGGCAGCGGCGCAAGGACGTCTTGAGGAGTTTCACGTTCGTAGAGGGATTGCAGTCGGTCACCGATGCCATCGCATCACAAGGGGGAATAGATATTCAAACATCGGCCGAAGTCGTGGCGATAGCGTCGGACAACGGGAGTTTTTTCGTCTCGACCGGCGACGGCACCCGGTACCAAAGCGACTACGTCGCCCTGGCCACGCCGCCCGAGACCAGTGCCCGGCTGATACGCCCCGTGCACGCCGCTCTTGCTCAGGAACTGGATACGGTGGCGGCGGTGCGGGTCGAAACCATGGGAGTCGCGGTGCCGAGGACGTCGATTGCTCTGGAACCGTTTGCCGGGATCGTCCCGACGGACGACGGGTTTTATTCGGTGGTCTCGAGGGATACCGTTCCGCATGACGATTTCCGGGGATTCTCGTTCCATTTCAGGCCCGATCACTTCGAATTCGAGGCCAAGCGGCGGCGTGTCGCCAGGTTCCTCGATATCGGTCCCGAGGAACTGCGTTTGGTGTCTACCAAGGACAATGTGTTGCCGTCTTTCCGCGTGGGCCACGAAAAGAAAGTCGAGGAGATCGAACGACTGCTCGCAGCGAAGAAGATCCTTTTGACCGGCAACTACTTTCGCGGTGTTTCCATTGAAGATTGCGTGCTGAGGTCAAAGCGCGAGTTCGATAGATTCAGATCTGATATTGCTTCGTGACGTACCCGCTCATTCTGAATCGATCACCCTCGCGCGCGCCGCCGCGTGGAACCGGCCCCGACCCGCATCCCATGTGGATGCAAGTATGGTGAAACGCGGCAGGCCCGCCCGGCATACTCGCTGTCGGACGCGACATCACGTGAGTCCGCAGACTAGACGTCCTCCGGGATCATTTTGATGGCTCCACACGGACACTCCGACGCGCATAATCCGCAACCTTTGCAATAGCCGCACTGCCCGATGGGCTGACCCCACTGACCGTACCCCTGACCCCCTCGACCGTGTATGCGCACTTGAAACATTGGTTGTCACCTCCTGCAAAACAGACTTTGACGCAAACGTATTCAGAGCACCCATCGGAAGGCGTTCGCTGTGACGGTACCTTGTTCGCGGCGCCGAAGTATCTCCATTGGGCCACAACACCAACCACGCGCGTAGACCGTGAGCGTGGAAACCAGGCGCGCGGATTATTCCTTTGTCGTTTGACCTGAGTCGTGCACCGCTTCCCGCCTCAGGAAGTCTGCTCCACGGTTTGAATTTGGGCCTCGACCGTAGTCATCGCGGTCATGTTGATCAGGCCTCGTACCGTAATCGACTGGGTGACGACGTGGGCGGGTTTGGCGACACCGAGCAAGATCGGACCCACCGACACGCCGCCGCCAAGAACTTTCATCAGGGTGTAAGAAATGTGGGCGGCGTCGACGTTGGGCATCACCAGTAAGTTCGCGGAACCGGATATTTTTGCGTCGGGGAAAGTAAGCTCGCGTATCTTGGCATTCACCGCTGCCTCCGCATGCATCTCCCCTTCGACCTCGAGGTCCGGGGCGCGCTCCCAAAGCATGGCAACCGCCTCCCGCATCTTTCGGGCGGAAGGGGTGTCGCGGTTGCCAAAGTTGGAGTGCGACACGAGCGCAACCTTCGGGACGATACCGAAACGCTGGACCTCTTTTGCCGACAATAAGGTCATTTCCGCAAGCTCGTCTGCGGTGGGTTCGGGGGTGACGTGGGTGTCGCAGATAAAGAACGTGCCCGCCGGAAGAATCAAAGCGACCAGCGTGGAATACTCGTGCACTCCCGGGGCCTTACCGATGATGTTGTCCAGGCGTTCGAGGTGGTTATTGAACGCACCCACGGTTCCGCACAACATGCCGTCGGCGTCGCCGCGCCGCACCATGAGGGTGGCGTACGTGCTGCTGCGACTGCGAACCAGATGTTGCGCCCGAGCCGGCGACACCCCTCGGCGACCCATCACTGAAAAGTATTCACGCCAATATTCCTCGAAGCGAGAATCGTCGTTCGGGCTCACGAGCTCGAAGTCCCGTCCGGGCCGTATGCGCAATCCGAGTTCCCGCAGCTGCGTCTCGATCACGGACGGACGGCCGACGAGGAGGGGGTAGGCTAAGCCGGTATCCACCACTTGTTGGGCCGCCTGCAGTACACGTTCGTCCTCGCCTTCGGCGTAACAGATGCGCATCGGATTTTCCCGGGCGCGTTCGAAGATGGGCTCCATAACCGCGCTGGACTTGAATACGTAGTTGCTGAGGTCGTGGTTGTACTGCTTGAAGTCGGCGACCGGGCGCGTCGCGACCCCGGAATCCATCGCGGCTCTGGCAACGGCCGGGGCGACGACCGTAATCAAGCGCGGGTCGAAGGGTTTGGGGATGAGGTATTCCGGACCGAAGGTCAGGGGCTGTCCGGCGTACGCCATTTTTACCACGTCGGAGGGTTCCGCCATGGCAAGCTTGGAGAGCGCCTGCACACACGCGAGTTTCATTTCTTCGTTAATGGTCGTAGCACCCACGTCCAGCGCGCCACGGAATATGAAGGGGAAACACAGGACGTTGTTCACCTGATTGGGATAGTCCGAGCGACCCGTCGCGATGACCGCGTCCGGGCGCGCCGCCTTTGCTTCATCGGGCATGATCTCCGGCACCGGATTGGCGAGAGCCAGAATGAGGGGCTTGTCGGCCATTTTTTGTACGTGCTCAGCATGCAGTACCCGCGGGGCGGACAGACCCAAAAAGATATCCGCGCCACCGATGACATCGCCCAGCGTTCGCGCCGACGTCTCCCGGGCGTAGCGCGCCTTGTACGGGTCCATGAGTTCGGGGCGCCCCGCGTAGACCACGCCGGCGATGTCGACGACCATAATGTTCTGCTTCTGAAGCCCCATGGTGACGAGCAGATCGAGGCAGGCAAGCGCCGCGGCGCCGGCGCCGGAAACCACCAACCGAACATCCTCTATATTTTTGCCGACGACCTTGAGACCGCTGTTGACGGCGGCGCTCACAATGATCGCGGTGCCGTGTTGGTCGTCGTGGAATACCGGTATGCTCAACCTTTTCCGCAGCGCCTTCTCGATATAAAAGCACTCCGGCGCCTTGATGTCCTCGAGATTGATGGCCCCGAAGGTGGCCTCCAAACCGGCAACGATGTCGACGAATTTATCCGCATCGCGTTCTTCGATTTCGATGTCAAAAACATCGAGGCCGGAAAATTTCTTGAACAAGACGGCCTTGCCTTCCATGACCGGCTTCGCCGCGAGCGCACCGATGGAACCTAGACCGAGCACAGCGGTGCCGTTGGTGATGACGCCAACCAGATTTCCGCGGGCGGTGAGGGTTGCCGCTTCGGCCGGGTCCCGTACGATCTCCTCGCAGGCCGACGCCACACCCGGCGAGTACGCCAGCGTCAAATCATGTTGCGTCGCCATCGGTTTGGTGGCGACGATTGCAAGTTTTCCCCGCGGCTCCGCACGATGATAGGCGAGTGCCGCGTCTTTGAGCTTATCTGACACTATCGATTGTCGGTCAGCATTACATCGTGAGAAGTTACGCTTGCGAGCCTGATGGCTTTTATCGCTTGCTCCCTGATCGCCGTTTTGTCCTCCATCGCATTGTCACGGGCGGCCTGAGTTGTCGGGGTCGACGGCCGATGGCACGGGGTTTTCGAAATCACTGTCCACCTCAGCCGGCAAGTCGTTGCTGAACTCCAACGAGGTGACCGCCCTATATTCCAGATAATCGTGATCCGAATGGGTCGTGTGATCTTGGACGTCGAAGAACCTCTCGGAGTAGATGTTGGTCGAGGTACCAACTGAACACCGCATTCGATCTCTCCTCTCGACTTATGAGTGGTTGTTAGAGGGGTATTAGAAAGAGAATGGCGGGAAAACGCAATCCGATTCCGATACACGCACCTCACAATTACAGCTCACCCCGCAAACGAGCGTCGGGACGTCTGCGCCCATCTCACATCCTACGAGAAAGCAGCTTGTTTAAACGCGCAGAGGTTATTGCCCGTGCGCCCTGCCGGCGGTGGTATCAATACACGGTGTGGCACCGGGACAAATCAGGTCCGAAGGCGTTGTTCGGCGATGTCGAGCCAGCCGCAAAGACAAACCGACTAGATGTGACGCTCGCCCGGTGACGCCATTTCTTCAAGGAAGGCGCCATCAATGGCCAATGGCGCTCGCGTGGATTGATCTTGATCAAGACCCACTGGGTTTTATTTGCCTTAGTGTAAGCTCTATATTAAGAGCATTGATTTATGCGTCTTTTCGTGAAAAACTACGTACTCGAAAAGTCCCACTAGAAAAAATCCAATAGCAAAAACGGCCGCGGAGGAGAGAAAGAGCGCATGTGTCGCACGCCGGTTGCAAGCCGTTCGTCGTTGTTACACGACAGCCACCGCAGCGAACGTTAACTTGCACCAATCGACCCCTACCTTGGACAGGATCGCTGATATAGCCGTGATTGCTTTTCCAGTCTCTGACCAGATCCGTGTGTTCAGCAAAGTATAAGCCGAGATCCTACCTGCAATTGATCGCCGGTCTCGTCCTAGGAGCGGGTACCCAGGTTGCCCCGCAGGCCATCGCCGCAGATCCAATCGTGATTGGAGTCCTGCATTCGGAACAATACACCTATGCGGCCATGATGCGGAATTCCTATGAGATGGCGTTGGAGGCCATCAACCGAGAAGGCGGCATCAACGGCAGGCCGTTGAAGCTTGTGTTCGCCGATGATCAGGGGAAACGCGAGCCGGGGGAAAACGCCGTCAGGGAACTGGTCAAACGCAACAAGCCGGTCATGTTGGTCGGCGGTTATCAAAGCAGTAACACCGTGTACACGGCGCGCGTTGCGGATAAGTTAGA
>JBFGKR010000080.1:0-7620 GCA_041576575.1 Arenicellales bacterium
AACGGCGCCGCGGACCTGGCGTTGCGAGTTCTTTCCGGCTTGCAGCCGAACCCGTCTCATCCTACCGAATGGATGGAATGGGAGCGCGTCCGATTCGCCATCCATCGATCGAAATCGGACTGGGACGCCCTCGCCGAGCGTCTGGAATCCCTGCCCCCGACGCTCCCTTCACACCTGCGGCACACTCTGGTCACCCAGGGCGTAGAGGTCTTGCTCGATGCCGGACGGGGTCATACGGTACGGCCGCACTTACGACAACTGCTCTGGACGGGATCGTTCGACTCGAGACAAATGGATCTGTGGAGAAGATTGACGATACGCAGCTATCTCTCGGAGGGTCTATTGGAGGACGCCCACATCGCGATGCGGCGTTATCAACGGGAATTCCTGCCGAACGACGCGGGCTGGTCCATTCTCTACGCTCGGGTGCTACTACAAAGCGGGCAACCGGCCGAGGCCTCGTCGTACTTGGCGACGAGCCAAAGCAGTGAAGGCCGCTTTCTCCGACTTCTTGGGCGCCTGCGGGCGAAGACGGACATGCCCGAAACTGTGATGGCGCAGGCGAGAACCTTGTTGGATTCCCTGTCCGACGACAGCACTCTGCACGCGGCGTTTTGGGCTCTCGTAGCGGAAGCATCCCGCTATGCCGACGAGGCCACCGCTCATGCGGACGCCTTGGAACGCGTCTATCAGCATCCCGCGCACGAATTTTCAAAGGGGCTGTTCGAGCGCGACGTCAACCAACTGTGGCAGGCCTACGTGAGATTGGGCGAGAGCGTTGGTAACGCCGAGAATTTACTCATCGGCGACGACGAGGCCTGGTTGGAAATTGCGGACGCCTTGAAGCCTTCCGAGCCGGTACGTGCACGCTCGATTTACGCATTATTGGCGCAGCGCGCGACCAATCAGACCGCCGCAGAACGCCATCATCTGCGCCTGTACCGCAGTCTGGAGGAATCGGGCCTCGTTGAAACAGCGATGCGGCTATACGTCGAGAATGACCGATACAAAGACGTGGAAACGATACCGAAAGCGATACGCTACGAACTGGTCAACCTGGCGTTGGCTCGGCGCGACATCTCGCTCGCGGCGTCGATGGCGATTGCTCTCGACGACGTCGAAGCCAATATTGATCCCTGGGATTGGGGATTGAAGCGGGCCCGCCTCGCGCTGTACAGCGGTAGGTTTGAGGATGGCATTCGCATACTGGATGAACTCGTAGAAAGCCGGGAAGTCCTCGATAAGGGCGCGGTCGATCGCATTCTGCAACCCGTATTCGATTTGCAGGCGATCGAATATTACTCCGCCTCGTATGGGTTGTTGGAAAAAATGTATGTCCGCGCAGAGGAGGCCGAACAACAGCGCGAAATCCTGTTCTGGATGGGCGACGCGTTGCGTGGCGAGGGAAAATTCGAAAACGCGGTAGAGCATTACTTACGCGCCGCCTTGTTCGCGGGCGGAGGGGAGGACATGTGGGGTCAGACCGCGCGCTATCGAGCGGCCGAGGCACTGGCGGAGGCGGGGCTCACCGACGATGCCCGACGCGTATACGATTCGCTGTTGAAGTCGACCTCCGACCCCAATCGTAAAGCAATCCTGGAGCGTTCCCTGCAACAGTTGTCACTCAAGGAGCGGCAGCGCCCGGATGGAGGAGACGGAAAGTAGATCGAAGCTGACGCGATATGGCGAAACACCAAGGCTCGGACCCGGAACTCATTGACCGATTTTTGGACAGGCTGTGGCTCGAATTCGGTTTGAGTTCGAACACGATTCAGGCGTATCGCACCGATTTGCGTAAACTGTCCGCTTATCTCGAGGAACGAGACCTGTCGCTGCAGCAGGCGGATAGGAGCGCGTTGCAGTCCTATCTCGGACAGCGCTTCCGCGCCGGTGTCCGCGCCAGCACCGCGTCTCGATTTCTCTCCAGCGTGCGACGGTTTTACCAATATCTGTTGCGCGAAGGAGTGCTGGCGGCGGACCCCAGTGTCGACATTGGTTCGCCAAACAGGCCCCGACCGTTGCCGAGATCCGTGAGCGAGGACGACGTCGAGCGCTTGTTGGCGGCGCCGGATCCCGATAAGGACCTCGGTTGCCGCGATCGAGCGATGCTGGAAACGCTTTACGCGACCGGACTGCGAGTGTCGGAACTGGTGGCTCTGCCCATGACCGCGATGAGTTTGTCGATCGGTGTGGTGCGGGTTGTGGGCAAGGGAAGCAAGGAACGACTCGTTCCGCTCGGCGAAGCCGCCATCGCCACCTTGAACACCTATCGCGACACCGCTCGCGGTCGAATATTGAAAGGTCGGATCAGTAAAGCTCTGTTTGTGACCGCCAGGGGTTCCGCAATGACGCGTCAGGCTTTTTGGCACAACATCAAACGCTACGCACGGCAGGCACAAATCGGCGCGGAACTCTCCCCGCACACATTACGACATGCCTTTGCCACGCATCTTCTCAACCACGGTGCCGACCTGCGATCGGTGCAGATGCTGCTTGGGCACAGCGATTTGTCAACGACACAGATTTACACGCACGTTGCCCGCGAGCGATTGAAGCGCCTGCACGCGGAGCATCACCCCCGTGGATGACACGTGGTTTTGTCTCATCATTCAATTCAACGCCCTGGCCAGTAATCCCCGGTATCGATTGACCAACGCGGTCTTGTCTCCGGCGACGGCAAAAACCCGAAGTAAACCTTTACGCCCGGCGTCGTCCATGAAGGAGCGGTCACGCCTCACGATCTCAAGGAACTCGATCATCGCCGGTTCGAAAGATCCTTCCGCGGCATAACGGGATGCGAGCGAGTATCGCGCTGCAAGGTTATCGGGGTCGCGTTGGATCTGCGCGATCAGTTCGTCCAACGACCGCGAAGAGTCGCCGTTACGCAAGAATTCAAGTAACGCCGATAGGCGTTTGTATTCCGCGCCGTGTTTCGTATCATCGCCAACCTCGGCTAGAATATGGCCTGCGTTCTCGGACTCCTTGTGTTCCAAGTAAAGCTCGACTAGCTTTAATTTAAGCCGATCGTCGTCAGGGTATTTTTCGACGGCCGTGGTCAAGGTTGAGAGGGCCTTGTCCAAATTGCCGGCTTCTAGTAGGGTAACGGCCTGTTCGAGCGCGGTGTCCGACTGACGACGAATGTACGGCTCGAGCATACGCATTATCACGGAGTCCGGCTGAACACCTACAAAGTGATCGACGATTCGTCCATCCTTGAATAAAACCACGGTCGGCAAGCTGCGAATCTGGTATCGAGCGGCGATTTCTTGTTCTGCATCCGTGTTAATTTTGGCAAGTATAAGTTCGCCCTGGTATCCCTCGGCGAGTTTGTGAAGCCGGGGCATGAGAGTTTTACATGGAGCACACCACGCCGCCCAAAAGTCGACTAGGACTGGAACTTGATGAGATTTTTGGATGACGCGAGCATCGAAACTCGCTTTGTCCACGTCATAGATATATTCAACTTCGCTCATAACGAAATAGCCCGAAAGATTGGCGTGTGGAAATACAGATCGCGTTGCACCGGCATAGAATGTGGCGCTCCCTAGGGGACTCGAACCCCTGTTACCGACGTGAGAGGCCGGCGTCCTAACCACTAGACGAAGGGAGCTGTGGGCCTGAAAGCGGCAACATCGATAATTCGCTTTTATTATACGGTCGCAACGGATCGATACAAGATGAGGTTATTGAGGTTAGTCAGGTTATTGCGTTTATTTGGTTCAACGAGGACATGATTACAGGATTCGACTCAGGAGTGAACGACAAGCCATCTCCCAGAACCATCTCATCATCCGGTCACGCGATCTCCTTGTCGGCGATCAGTAGCAATGCCGTAGAGATTGTCGAGGAACTCCATCGTGCTGGATATCAAGCCTATCTTGTGGGTGGTTGTGTGCGTGACCTGCTGTTGGGCCGGGCGCCAAAAGATTTTGATATCGCCACGGACGCGCGACCGCAAGAAATCAAATCGCTGTTTCGGGGATGCCGGCTCATCGGTCGGCGGTTTCGATTGGCGCATGTTCGACTCAATGGGCAGATAATCGAGGTGGCTACGTTTCGGGCCGCGCTCTCCTCGGAGGAGGATCGTGGCGACGACGGAATTCGTGTAACGGACCACGGACAATTGTTGCGTGATAATGTGTACGGCACCCTGGACGACGATGCGACGCGGCGCGATTTCACCATCAACGCCCTTTATTACGACCTGCAAAAGCAGTTGGTAATCGATTTTGTCGGCGGCATCGCCGATCTGGAAAGAGAAGTCGTGCGCACCATTGGCGATCCCTGGGAACGTTTCCGAGAAGACCCCGTACGAATGCTGCGCGCGGTACGATTTGCCTCTAAGCTAGGATTTACCATCGACTCCGACGCACTGGCTGCGACCGATGAGCTGGCGTCGTCCTTACACCACGTACCTCCGGCGAGGATGCTGGACGAAGTGATCAAATTGTTTCACGGCGGATGCGCGCTGCAGACTTACTTGCAGCTGCGCGAATTCGGTCTGTTCCGCTATCTGTTTCCGTTCACCGAGCAATGCCTAGACGCCGTAGGCCCCAATCTTCCGCATCTCGCGTTGGCGAACACGGACAAACGCGTGCAGGCGGGTAAGCCGGTAATACCGTCTTTCTTGTTTGCTTGTCTGTTGTGGGACCCATTGCAGGCCGATATCCACAAGTTGCGGGATGGCGGCATGGAAGACAGACGGGCGTGGCACGTTGCGGCGACAGACGCTCTTCGTGACCAAGCACAACACGTCGCCATTCCGAAACGTTTCGTGCTTCAGATCAAAGACATTTGGGGACTGCAACCGCGTCTCGAACGGCGGTCTCCGAAAAGTATTCAACGTCTGCTCGAACACAAACGCTTTCGGGCTGCGTACGATTTCCTGTTACTGCGCGCTGAACTGGGAGAGATCGATCCGACCATTGCACAGTGGTGGACGCAGGTTCAAGACGCCGATCCTAAAGACAGGGACAGCATGATTCGCGGCCTGCGGGGCCGTGCTTCCAAGCGGGGCCGCAAGCGTCGGCGCAAACGTCAGGCGGCGTGACCCGCCATCGGCTGCCCGAGGCTGTACACTGCTATATCGGACTGGGTAGTAACGTCGATCGGCCGCGAGATCACGTGTTGGCGGCAATGGATGAGCTGCATGAAGTCCCGAATTGTCGCGTCGTGAAACGATCCTCGTTGTACGTGTCCGCCGCCGTCGGCGGTCCCCCGCAACCGGATTATATCAACGCGGTGTGTACGATCTTGTGCCGCGCGGAGGCGCGCGATCTGCTGCGGACTCTGCAGGAAATTGAACGCCGGCACGGACGCAGGCGCTCCCAGCAAGTACGCTACGGACCCCGTACTCTGGATCTCGACTTACTGTTGTACGGCGATGTCGAACTCAATGAGCCAGGGCTAATCGTTCCTCATCCCCGCATCCACGAGCGCCGCTTTGTGCTGCTTCCGCTGAGCGAGATCGCCCCCCGATTGTACATACCGGGGCGTGGTGTAGTATACAAACTGCTCGAGAATGAGGAGATTCGGCAGCAACGAGTTGTGCCCGCTCCGGCACGAGCCTGATTACCAATGGCCCAATATTTCGAAATCCATCCCAGGAACCCGCAACGTCGCCTGATCAAACAGGCGGTCGATATTATTCGGCGCGGGGGGGTGATCGTCTATCCCACGGACTCCAGCTACGCAATCGGTTGTCGCATCGGCGACAAGACATCGATGGATCGTATAAGGCGAATTCGACGCTTGGACAACAAGCACAATTTCACCCTCGTAACACGAGACCTTTCAGAAATCAGCCTTTACGCAAAAATAGACAACGAGCAATTCAGGATGATCAAAGCGTGCACACCCGGTCCTTACACGTTCATTGTACCGGCGACGCGGCAACTGCCCCGTCGCCTCCAGAACCCTAAACGAAAAACGGTCGGGCTCCGAATTCCTGATTCAGAGATCGTGCGCAACATGCTCGAAGAATTGGGAGAACCGATGATGAGCTCTACACTGATATTGCCAGGAGAGGAATACCCGTTGAGCGACCCACAGGAGATCCGGCAAATCTTGGAGCACGATGTTGATGCAGTCTTAGACGGCGGCCATTGTGGTTTCGAGCCCACTACGGTGGTTGAATGGATTGGCAGCGTTCCGACCATCGCCCGCAGGGGGAAGGGCGAGACCACGATCTTCGAGCAATCGCATTCGCTGTCCGGATGATCGCGCTGGTATACTCAAGATAACGATGCAGGCTACAAATCAAGAACCGGCTGTTGGTTCCTCATCTGTGTCCCGGTATCGGCTAGGCGGCGTATCGTTTGGTACACGGAGCAGGTCTTGATCATTCTGGCCGGGCAACCCGATCGGGTGGTATCTGGGATGCGACCAACGGGACGTCTGCACCTGGGTCACTACCATGGTGTGCTCAAGAATTGGGTCACCCTCCAATACGAGTTCGATTGCTTTTTCTTCGTCGCCGACTGGCACGCGCTGACCACTCATTACGAGGACGATTTGAGCGTGCTCGGCGAAAATACCTGGGAGATGGTCATCGATTGGCTGGCGGCGGGTGTCGATCCTGGTCGATCGACGCTCTTCATTCAATCGCGGATCCCCGAGCACGCGGAGTTAAATGTGTTGCTGTCCATGATCACGCCTATAAGCTGGTTGGAGCGCGTCCCGAGTTACAAGGATCAGCAGGAGAAGCTCAAGGAGCGCGATCTGGCGACGCACGGCTTCTTGGGATATCCAGTGCTGCAAAGCGCCGATATTCTGATCTACAAAGGCAAGCAAGTGCCCGTTGGGGACGACCAAGTCCCCCATGTGGAGCTCACCAGGGAGATCGCAAGGCGGTTTAATTTTCTATTCGGCCGCGATCCGGGTTACTTGGATAAGGCGGAGGAGGCGGTAAAGAAGCTCGGAAAGAAGGGGGCGCGTCTTTATCGAGAGATGCGCTCTGCGTATCTTGAGCGCGGCGACCACGAGGCTTTGGAGAAGGCGCGTGCCTTTTTGGAAGCACACCAGAATATCGCCGTCGTAGAAAAGGAGCGTTTGTACGGGTATTTGGAGGGCGGCGGCCGCGTCATCCTTGAGGAACCGGAAGCGATATTGACGCGCGCGTCGAAATTGCCGGGGCTGGATGGCGAGAAAATGTCAAAGTCGTACAACAACGTCATCGCGTTGCGAGACGACCCGAAACGCGTGGAACAGGGCCTGCGGGTGATGCCGACGGATCCGGCACGCAAAAGACGCCACGACCCGGGCGATCCGGAGAAATGCCCGGTCTGGAGTCTGCATCAAGTCTATTCCAACGACCCGACGAAGCAATGGGTACAGAACGGTTGTAAGACCGCCGAGATAGGTTGTCTGGATTGCAAACAACCGCTTATTGAAGCAATACTCGCCGAACAGCAGACGATTCGAGAACGCGCGGCCCCTTACGCTGAAGATCGGACGCTGGTGCGCAATATCATTGCCGACGGATGCGAGCGAGCCAGAGTCGCGGCCCGCGAGACATTGGATGAAGTGAGGCGCAGTATGGGTTTAGAATACTACTGATGGGTGCTGACGAAACGCCACAGCCGTCGGTCTATCCTGAGTCGGTCCGCGCCGTGGTCCGCG
>JBFGKR010000081.1:0-7573 GCA_041576575.1 Arenicellales bacterium
CCTCAAGAGTGACGGATCGGGAATACGCCTGCCTGGAAAAAAAATCTGTTCCAGGAATCGACCCTGAAACCGTTCAATTTTGGCGAGCGCGCTCGCCATGCCCTCGGGATCCCCGGTGAGCTCCACCGCGCCCAAATCCGCATCGTGCTCCCGCGCCCGAGACAACGCGAGTTGTATCAGGCCGCTGATCGTGGGCGCCAGCAGCAAGACCAGGATTACCCACCAGCTGATCGCGGCCTGCGAAAATAACAAAAGCGGAAGATTCAAGATCAGCAAAAACTGTCCCGACATCGACAAGAGTCCGGTGACTCGGCTGAACATGTCGGCAAGTCCCATAACCCACATGTCGTTGTGCCGGATGTGGCTGATCTCGTGTGCAAGCACATTGACTATTTCGCGCAAACTTAGCCTCCGCAGCATGCCGTCTGATATCGCGACAGATGCCGAGCTTCGATCCCCGACCGCAAAAGCATTGATCATTGAACTCGGGACGTAGTAAAGACGCGGAACAAACTCGAGTTGGGCACGCTGGGCGAGAGTGCGCATAGCAGCGTGCAATTCGTGGAATTCAAATCTCGGTAAAGGCCTCGCTTGATACATGCGTAATATCATCTGCGGCGAGATCCGCACGCCCATCGACACCAAAACCACCGCCACACTTATTGCAATAATAGTCCCCGCCCCACCTGCCAACAACCAACCCAAAGTAGCCAGCAGAGCCGTCATGGCGAACAAAAGCAATGCCGACTGGACGTTGTTGAGGAGTTTGTGTCTTCGGAAGGCTTCGGTGTTCATCATCTTTCGTGTCACTGCTCAGCAGCAGGAACCAAGTACCCGAACGTGAATCAGCGGGGCGCAACGGCCTCGAGTCGGAGGTGGACACGGGCGCAATCCTGATGCGGCACCGCCGCAAATGGCGAGCATAGCACGGCCGCGATGCCTCGCGCTTAGTTTCGGGAATGGGCAAAACCCGACTAAAAGAAAAATTGACTGGGATCGAGGTTGTAGTCCACCGCATCGACCATCCTGGTGATCATCGTGGGCATGTCGGTCGAGGACGCGTAGTCGGCCGCAAGATCGATGGCTCGTGGCGGCGAGATGGTTTGCCCTTCAGCATTGATGAGGACCATCACCCGAGGTTTCAATTGCTGCACCCGATTCCGACTCACGACGACTCCAACTTCGCCGGAGTTCAACTGCACGAAACTGCCCACGGGAAATATACCTATGCACTGAATGAATTGCTCGACCAATCCGCCCGAGTAGAGGCGATCGCGCTCTTCGTACAATTCCATAAGCGCTTGAAAAGGCGTCTTAGGTTTACGATATGGACGTTCCGAAGTCATGGCCTCGTAAGAGTCCACTAACCCCGAAATCGCAGCGAGCACACTGATTTGTGACCGTGAGAATCTCTTCGGGTATCCGGAACCGTCGTACCGTTCGTGGTGCGACGCTATTATGTCTATCACTTCCCGGGGAACGTCTTCCATGTTAGTGACCAGCATTACAGAAATATCCACGTGCCGCTTGATCATCTGGCGCTCTTTGGCGGTCAAGGGCGTCTCTTTCGCCAAGAGTTCAGCAGGCAATTTAGCCTTTCCCACGTCCTGCAACAGAGTCGCAACACCAAGGGTGTCGATATCTTTCTTCGACAGGCCCAGGAATCGTCCAAAGGTCAGCGCCATGACGCACACCGAGATGGCTTGTGAATAAGACCTCTGGTCGCGGTGCTTGAGCCTGACCAGCCACGAAGACGCGGCCGGATTCCTCAATACGCTCTCCACCAGCGAACTGACGACGTTTTTCACCGCTTTAATGTTGGTTACTTCCCCGGCCTGCATGTCCTCCATCACCTTGTTGTAGACTTGCCGCGTGTCCTCCAAGATCTCTTGCGCACGGTCGATCTCCTCCGCGACGGTGGCTTGTTCCGGATAGAAGTCCTCGAGCGGCATTACGTCCGCGGTTTTCTTCACCAGACTGTCCATATCCGACAAATTGAGCTCCTCGGTGAGATAGCGCGCCGCTCCCACGCCGAGTTCCGGATCTATGTACACGTACCGGCAAAGCTCCTGTATTCTCGTGATCTCGTCGACACTAGTGATGGTGAATCCCTGCAAATCGAATGGCGGCTCGAAGGGTGCCGACTCCCACGGTCGGTCGAGCTCGACGACGTACATTCCCAGCTTCAAATCGTTTTTGGATACCTTTCTTTTCATTCAATCGAGGGCGCTTTGTCCATAAATAGTATTATCGCCAATAGAATTGCATTCGACCACCGCTCCGCTCTGCTTCATTGCTTGCACCAACAGGAGACGCTAGCAGGCGTGCCACGGACCGCTCGAACGGTGATTATCCACCTTAACGTACATCGTATTCGTATAATACGGACTACGCTTGATCCGATTCGTTCCGGAACGCCGGGACGTGCCTTTCCTATCAAGCGCACCTTAGTCCCTGGTTAATTGGAATTTCTTTAGCGTACGTCGCCGCATTGGTAGCGTTCGGCATATTTACGGATCGGGGGCAAACTGTCCCAATTGCTGCTACACCGGGGCGGCGGAGGAAACAAACGACGGAGCAACTATATCAGCAGCTCCTCCAACTCGTCCGCGCTGATCGGGGGGGAAAAGTACTGGCCCTGTGCCAGGTCACACCCCATATCAAGGAGAAGACTCTCGGCCTTCGCCGTTTCGACACCTTCGGCGGTCACCTGGAGGCCGTAATTATGGCCCAAATCTATGACGGTTTGCACCAAGGCGATATCGCTGTCGCTCTGCTCCATCTTGATGACGAACTCCTTCTCGATCTTGAGCTCGTTGACCGGCATCTGCTGCAGATAGTTGAGCGAGGAGTAACCGCTGCCGAAATCGTCGATGGAGAGCCCGACACCGAGATCCGATAACCGCCGCAATACTCCGATATTGCGCTTTTGGTCCTGCATCATCGCCGTTTCGGTAATCTCCAGCATCAACTGAGACGGTTCGACCCGCCAAGTCCTCAGAGCGCGCTGGATCAACTCGGGAAAATCCCCCTCATTCAGGTCGTAGGCGGAGATGTTGACGGAGACAATCAACGGTCGGCCGTCCACTCGCCAGCTAGCGCCCCTTCGCAAAGCGTTGTTTATGGCGTACGCGGTGATGGCGGTGATGATTCCCGTCTCTTCGGCTACGGGAATAAATTCCGTCGGACTGATCAAGCCGTACTTCGGATGGCTCCAGCGGCACAGCGCCTCGACCCCAAGGATGCTGCGATTGGACAAGTGGTACTTGGGTTGGAACACGAGCTCCAACTCGTTGTTCGATACCGCCTGTCGGAGTTCTTGTGAGAACTGCAGCGGTGTGATATCCCCGGGCGTCAGTACTTTCTTGTACACCTCGAACCTGGACTTCGACGATTTGGCCCGATACATAGCCACGGTTGCCTGACGCACCAACTCGTCTCCGCCCTCAGCGGTGTCTGGGAACAACGCGATGCCGATACTCGCACGCACGTCCATGGGTTCATTGCCGGGCACGACGATGATCTCATCGAAACAAGCGCTGATTTTGTGGGCGGCCAATATGGCGTGGTCTTCGTGCAATATGGACGGCAACACAATTAGGAATTCGTCGTCTCCAACTCGAAACAACTGATCCCCCTGCCTGAGCGCGCCTTGCAATCGCTCCGCTACTTCCCTCAGAACCAGATCACCCACTTCAAAACCCGCAGACAGATTGATTTCACGGAAATCGTTGATATCGATGCACACGACGGCCAGCGACAGACTGCCCTGGGCGCTTTGAGCAAGGAGCGCGGAAAGCGCTTTCATCATACCGCCGCGGTCGGGGATGACGGCAGTCCGACAAAGATCATTCTGCGGACCTTTGTCGCGTGTTACGCCGACCGAACTCATCTTGGGCTTGCTTTCGCCTGTCATCGACCTGATTTCCCCGTGAACGCCTTGCTATAAAAATAGCTCGTGGGGATCGATATGGTAGTCAGATGGATCGATCAAGTTGTCGATTGATCGGGGCGACCGTGACGGCAACAAAAATTGAGCGGAAAGATCAACGGTCTGTGGATGTTGCAGTTTATAACCCTTGCCATCGGTCAATATCATTACTTTGGGCTTCAATTGCTGGATGCGATTGCGCTGCACTACCACCGCGATTTCGCCGGTATTGAGGCGTACGAAACCGCCCACGGGGAAAATTCCGACACATTGGATGAATTGTTCGATCAAGCCGCTTGAATAGGCCCGATTACGCTCGTCGTACAGTTCCATGAGTGCCTCGAAACTCGTTCTAGCCTTTCGATAGGGGCGCAGCGAGGTCATCGCCTCGTAGCTGTCGACCAATCCCGCTATGGCGCCGAGCGGGCTGATCTCGGATTTGCAGAGACCGCGGGGATACCCCGTACCGTCAAAGCGCTCGTGGTGCACGGCGGTGATGTGCACGACGTCGTGCGACAGTTCCTTCATGGAACGAATCATCGCCACGGACTGCTTCACGTGATCCTGGATCAACCGGCGCTCCGGCGGCTCCAGCCGGCTCGATTTGGACAGAACGTCGAGGGGAATAGTTATCTTGCCGACGTCTTGCAGCAGTGTCGCGACGCCGAGGAGATTGAGCTCCTTCTTTGCGAGACCCAGATATCTCCCCAGCGTCAGAGCGAGAACACACACCGATATCGAATGCGAATACGCAATCTGATCGCGTTTTTTCAGACGCACCAGCCACGATGCAGCCGACGCGTTGCGCAACACGCTCTCCACCAGCGCCCCCACCACATTTTTCACCGAACCGGCGTTTACTGGATTTCCCGCCCTGAGGTCCCGAACCACCTGGTCATAGACCCGGTGGGTATCGTCGAGAATCTCACTCGCGCGGACGATCTCCCTGTCCATAGGCGCACTTTCCGCATAATGCTCCTCTACCGACAGCTCCTTGCCCAATTCCTGGATCAGATTGAGCGCAAAACTGAATTGGTGTTCGTCGGTCAGGTAGCGGGTAGCTGGGAGCCCCAGGTTCGGGTCGATATAGACATAGCGACACAATGTCTTGACCTTGCAGAGCTCGTCGACCGAGTGGATGGTGAATCCCTGGAGTTCGAACGGCGATTCAAACGGGGCCGCCTCCCACGGTCGATCCAGCTCGGCCACGTACATCCCCACCATCAGATCTTCGGCGGCAACCTTGCGCTTCATGACAGAACAGAACACGGCCCACTTAGACTGTTTCTATCTTAGTATCGTCGAGAAAGCGGATTTCAGCCAGCGGAATCGGCGCTACTCGACGCCTCGAGATCAATGAGGGCTTCCATTTCGACGAGCAGCTCCGGCCGGCAAATGTCCGCGTGCAGGTAGACAACCGGGGCGTCGACTGCGGTCCGGGCCTCGACGCTGCGGCGTACCAGTGTCAAATCCCGGGGATTTCGCATGTAGACACGAAGCTGCCGGGCCCGTTCGACTCCGGGGATCGGCGCATGCGCTTGTTTTGAGACCTCGTCGTTCAGCACATCGAGGTTTCGCAGTATTTCCTCGGTCTGGGCGGCGGGGTCGTCCGGATGACGCGATTCGTGGCCGACAATGCTCGCGGTGCCCGAAATGAAAAGCGTATTCCGGGCGCCCCAGCGCGCTAAAGTCGCGCGCGCAAACAATGGACTTTTGGGGCCGTATTTTCGCGGATAGCGATATGCGCTCACCTGCCTCGGGTTTTCGATATGGAGGGGCCGTCGTTTTCCCGCGAGAACCACCGTTTGCAGCTGTTCCCCCGCGGTGCCGAGCACGCTGGTTGCGGGCAATTGTGGAATCATGTCCTCGAACGACCCTACAAACGCGTAATAGCGGGCGCGGCAGAAGCGGCGGTAACAGTCCATCCCTTGAAGTGGCTGTCCGATGCGCGGCAGGTAATTCCACACCCGCAGTAAGTAGGGGTATCCGTGAGACTTGATCAAGCCCAGCACGGACTCGTATTGCTGCTGGGTCTCTCGCTCCAACATCGCCCCCGAGGCGGGGAGCTCGAAAGCCGCGTACGCGAACAGAACCTCACCGTTGGCGCGGTAGTGGATATTCCCGAGGCGTCCGCCTTCGACGCGCGAGGGACTCAACCAGCGTTCCTTGATCGGCGCCCCGCCGAGTTGCGAGAGGGGCACTTGCACTAGGATCCCGTCTGATTCGTGCGCATCAGCCTTCGAAGACCGCGTGCCGAAGTGTATTTCCCCGAACAGGTGCTCCTCCGAGACGTCGCTCTGGGCGTCGTCTGCGGCCACGCACACCAAGCGCAGAGGGAGATGCGCCCGGGATCGGCCGCCGGGGGGATCAAGTTCGCTGGCTTCTGGCATTATCGATTAAGGGCGATACGTCGCTTCCCGCACAGGATAAGCGCTAACCCCACCGACAGTCATCAAGATTGAAGCGAAAGAAGGCATCGATCGACCAAGTCCGGCGGGCGACCCAGATCGTCCGGGCCGGGCCGACATCGATTGCGCGGCGCAACGCCGCGTTTGGCCCCCTGCATACGATACGAACGCTGTTCCGGACCGACGCCGCACGCCCGCGGGGGCGTTCTCGGCAGTACACCGCCGACAGCGAGGATGGATCGGAGCTCAGGCCTTCGCCTGGCGTCTCCTTGCGTGTAACACTGGTTCTGTGTATCCGTTGGCCCGCTCGCACCCGGTGAAAACTAGATCCAAAGCGGCCTGGAAAGCTAAGGAGCTATCGAAATTCGCGCACATATCGCGGTAACTGGGATCATCCCGGTTTTGACCGTCAACGACCTCCGCCATTGTCATCATGGCGTCCAGGATTTGCTGCTTGGTGACGACGCCGTGGCGCAGCCAATTCGCAAGATGCTGACTCGATATGCGCAGCGTAGCGCGGTCTTCCATCAAGGCGACGTTATGTATATCCGGCACCTTGGAGCAACCGATACCTTGATCAATCCAGCGCACCACATAGCCAAGGATGCCCTGGGCGTTATTATCGATCTCTTTTTGAATCTCCTCCGACGACAACACTCTATCACCAAGCAGCGGCGGCGTCAGGATATGCTTCAAGCTCGCCCGGCCGCGACTCGCCAACTCGTGCTGTCGTTCGAATACATCCTCTTGGTGGTAGTGCAGGGCGTGCAGGGTGGCGGCCGTGGGCGATGGGACCCAGGCGGTGTTGGCGCCTGCTCTTGGGTGCGCGATCTTGGTTTCCATCATCGCCTTCATCTCGTCCGGTGCCGCCCACATACCTTTCCCGATCTGCGCCATCCCGGGCAGTCCGCATTCAATGCCGACGTCGACGTTCCAGTCTTCATAGGCAAGCATCCACGGAGCATTCTTGATCTCCAATTTGGGTATCATCGGAGCGGCTTCCATCGCAGTATGGATTTCGTCTCCGGTGCGATCTAGAAAGCCGGTGTTAATGAAAATCACCCGATGCTTCGCAGCGCGGATACATTCCTTGAGGTTCACCGTGGTCCGACGTTCCTCGTCCATGATGCCGATCTTGAGGGTGTTGCGCGCAAGACCCAGGGCGTCTTCCACGCGGTCGAACAACTCCACCGTTGCCGCGACCTCCTCCGGCCCGTGGAGTTTGGGCTTCACC
>JBFGKR010000082.1:0-7567 GCA_041576575.1 Arenicellales bacterium
CACCGTATAACCAACCGCCAATAACTCCACCCAAGAAAACCCCCAGAAACTCAAAGGTGTTGTAAACGCCGATAGCGGTCCCTTTATTCGCGGATGGCGCCACCCGCGAAATCAGGGAGGGCAACATGGCCTCCAAAGCGTTGAAGCCCCAAAAAAACACCCATAAAGCAAAAATTAAACCGGCTAGCGAGCGATAACCGAACAGCATGATCACTTGAGAAACGAGCAGGAGCACGATCGCGCCGGCAAATATCCTTGCAACGAGGTGTTTCCTGGTGCTGAGAAAGATCAAGGGCGCTACGGCCGCGACCGACAAGACCATCACCGGCACATAGACCTTCCAATGCGCTCCAACCTCGAGATTCGCATGATGCAGCAACGCCAAGGGAACCACTACGAACAACGCCGTCAGAACGAGGTGTAAAACGAAGATCCCGGCGTCAAAACGCAGTAGCTGCGGATCGCGTAGCACGCCCACGACTTGGGTCAGCGTGGTCTGATCGAGCCCGCGATGCGCGGGCCGAATCGGCGTCGGGACCACTCGCCACAGTAGCCATATCGCCGCAAACGCCAGTGCGCAGGTAACCCAGAACAGGCCGGAAAGCCCGACCCAAGCCCCCAGGATCGGACCCGCGATCAAGGCGATCACGAAGACTATTCCGATGGAGATCCCAATGAGAGCCATGGCCTTGGTGCGCTGCTCTTCTCGTGTGAGATCGGCGGTTAAAGCCAGTACCGCGGCTGCAATGGCGCCGGCGCCCTGCAACGCGCGACCGATGATGACCCCCCAGATGCCGTCTGCGAGCGCAGCCACGACACTGCCTAGCGCGAACACTAATAACCCTGCAGTAATTACTGGTTTGCGACCGTATCGATCAGACAATAAACCATACGGAATCTGGAACAGCGCCTGGGTCAAACCGTAAGCCCCGACCGCTAGTCCAACCAGCAGCGGTGTGTTCCCTTCCAAGCGCTCGGCATACAAGGCCAAGACCGGCAGCAGCAGGAAAAGGCCCAACATGCGCAACCCGAATATACCGGCCAAGGTGGCGACTGCGCGCCGCTCGGCGTTGTTCATTGGGTCGTGTTTCACGGATCGTTGTTACTTTGCGCGAGAACTTCGAGGCAGCGTATAGTATCAGGTTTGAATATTTTCCGAACATGGTGATGCATACCATCAGGATCCGCGGCGCCCGCACCCACAATCTTCGAAATATCGACCTGGATTTGCCGCGTGACAAACTCATCGTAATTACCGGACTTTCTGGGTCGGGCAAGTCTTCACTGGCTTTCGACACGATCTACGCAGAAGGTCAGCGCCGTTACGTAGAATCTCTGTCCGCGTACGCGCGCCAATTTTTATCGCTCATGGAAAAACCTGACGTGGATGTGATCGAAGGTTTATCGCCAGCCATATCCATCGAGCAAAAAGCAACTTCCCACAATCCACGTTCTACGGTCGGCACGGTAACCGAAATCTATGATTATCTGCGCCTGCTGTTCGCACGTATCGGCGATCCACGATGTCCGGATCACGATGTCAGCCTGTCTGCACAAACGGTAAGCCAGATGGTTGATCAAGTTCTGGACCTGCCTGAGGGTTCAAGAATACTGTTGCTTGCGCCTGTAGTGCGAGACCGCAAAGGGGAACACACGCAGATTATAGACAACCTGCGCGCGCAGGGATTTATTCGAGCCCGAATCGACGGCGAAGTCATTGAGCTGGACGATCCTCCAAGCTTGAGACGCAACTTCAAACATACCATTGAGGTGGTTGTGGATCGCATCGCAGTGCGTTCCGGTCACAGGCAACGCCTTGCGGAGTCGTTTGAAACCGCGCTGCATCTGGGTGAAGGTCTGGGAAAGGTGCTCGTGTTGGCGAACGACGTGCACAGCGAACAACAGGAAATGCTGTTCTCGTCGGAATATGCCTGCCCGCACTGCGGTTACAGCATCAGCGAATTGGAACCGCGGTTGTTTTCATTCAATAATCCGGCGGGAGCCTGCCGAACCTGCGACGGACTGGGGGTGGAGCAATTTTTTGATCCAGCGCGAATCGTTCATGAACCTGGCCTCAGTCTCGCGGCGGGTGCAATTCAAGGTTGGGATCGCCGAAACACGTTTTATTTCAACCTTCTCCAGTGCCTGGCGCGGCACTACGCTTTCGACGTGAATACGCCCTTCGAGCAACTGCCGAAGCCCGTGAGAGACGTAATTTTGTACGGCAGCGGTAAAGAGAAGATCAAATTCAATTATTTACGCAGCGGCGGCCGCAGCATAGAGCGCACCCACCGGTTCGAAGGCGTTGTACACAACATGGAGCGCCGCTATCGCGAAACCGAATCCAGCGCTGTACGAGAGGATCTCGCGCGGTTCATCAATTCTCAACCGTGCGCGAGCTGCGGAGGAAGTCGACTTCGCCGGCAGGCGCGCAACGTCTTTGTAGTCGGCCGTGCAATTCATGAAATTACTTGTTTGTCGGTGGGCGACGCCTACGAATTTTTCGACAAGCTGTCAATGACGGGGCATCGAGCCGAAATCGCGGAAAAGATCGTTAAGGAAATCAACGAACGCCTCGGATTTCTCGTCAATGTCGGGCTGGAGTACCTCACGCTGTCCCGATCGGCCGAGACCCTGTCCGGAGGCGAGGCGCAGCGTATCCGACTGGCGTCTCAGATCGGTTCCGGTCTCGTCGGCGTGATGTACGTCCTCGACGAGCCGTCGATCGGACTGCACCAGCGCGATAACGCGCGTTTGCTGGCCACTCTCGCGCGCCTGCGCGATCTGGGAAATACCGTTCTGGTGGTGGAGCACGACGAGGAAGCGATTCGGTCTGCGGATCACATCGTCGACCTGGGTCCGGGTGCCGGAGTGCACGGCGGGCAGGTGGTCGCCCAAGGTAAGGTCAATGAAATCCAGGCCAATCCTTTATCTTTGACCGGCCGATACCTCGCAGGGGCGGAAACAATTGACGTGCCCGGCTACCGGACGCCGGTCGATGGTGCCAAAATGTTGATTGTTCGAGGCGCTTCTGGCAACAATCTCAAACAGATCGACATAGATATACCGGTAGGGCTGTTCACATGTGTTACCGGCGTGTCGGGATCCGGAAAATCGACTCTCATCAACGACACCTTGTATCCTGCAGTGGCTCAACGGCTGTACAAGAGCAAGGCCAACGCATCACCCTATGAATCCGTTAGTGGAATCGAATTCTTTGACAAGATCATCGATATCGATCAGAGCCCAATCGGCCGGACTCCGCGCTCCAATCCCGCCACCTATACGGGCCTGTTTACTCCGATACGGGAATTGTTCTCCAACACTCCGGAGTCCCGCGCTCGAGGATATAGACCCGGACGATTTTCCTTCAACGTTCGCGGCGGTCGTTGTGAGGCGTGTCAAGGAGATGGACTGATCAAGGTGGAGATGCATTTTCTCCCCGATATCTACGTGCCTTGTGACGACTGTAAAGGTAAGCGCTACAACCGTGAGACCTTGGATATTGTTTACAAAGGAAAAAACATCCACGAGGTATTGGACATGACCGTGGAGGAGGCCGCCGAGTTCTTCCATGCCGTGCCGGTCATCAAGCGCAAACTTTTTACTTTGCTCGACGTGGGTCTCGGTTATATTCATTTGGGTCAGAGCGCGACAACCCTTTCTGGCGGCGAGGCGCAACGCATAAAGCTTGCACGGGAATTGTCCAAACGGGATACCGGTAAGACCCTCTATATTCTGGACGAGCCGACTACCGGGCTTCATTTTCATGATATCAAGCAGTTGTTGCGGGTACTGCATAGACTCCGCGATCACGGTAACACCGTTGTTGTGATCGAACACAATTTGGATGTCATTAAGACTGCGGATTGGGTCGTCGATCTCGGCCCCGAGGGCGGCGACGAGGGAGGTAAGGTAGTAGCGAGCGGCACCCCAGAACACGTCGTCACTCAGCCTCTTTCCTATACCGGGCGTTTTTTGCGTCCGTTGCTCCGACGAATCCATAGGGCGGGGATGCAAGCAGGCTGACACGTGTCGACTGAGAGACTACGTGTGTATTTGGCATACGGGGGCGCGCTTCAATAGCGCTCAATCGCGATCCGGCGTCGCCGCCGTCCGGAATCGTCAGTGCCTGATGAGCGCACCGACATTAAGGTAGAAACGGGTGAAACGATCTTGCGATTCTTGCAGAAACGCCGGCATTAAAGTAGGCCGGGTGGTTCTTTCGAGTACGATTCAATGTGCTTACTGCGGAACCGAGTACGAGGTGTCCAAATACAAAGCGCTCCCCCATACGGTAGCCGTCATTCTGGCATTTGTGTTCGTAATTGCGTGGGTCACGGACAGGCTCAATGGCGGCGTCTTCCTGATTCTCAGTGGAATATGGCTGGTTTTTGACCTGATTTGGGAAAGAACGGTTCCGTTACGCGCTGTTCAAGGGAAGGGAAACAGTGCTCCCCACCTAGGGAAGGAGTCGGGTGATGCGCCGGAGCAGAGACATGGGTGAAACCGCGCTAAACACTACGACAAGCACCCACCAAATTGTCTCGCAAGCCGCCGTTCCGCAATAGCTCTCAAAGGACGACAGTTATGGACTTAAAAATTCTTATGATGGTGTTCGCCACAATATTCATCGCGGAGTTGGGAGATAAGACCCAGCTCGCCACCATGTTATTCGCGGCGGACAAAGAAGTGAATAAGTTGACGATCTTCCTGGGCGCTTCGCTGGCATTGATCGCGGCGTCCGCCCTCGGTGTCATCGCCGGCAGCGCCATTTCTCTTTATGTCAGCGAACGCCATCTACGTTACCTCGCAGGGGTTGGCTTCATCGGAATTGGAATTTGGACCATGTTGAGGGCATAAAAACATTTTTTCCATTTGTACCTCGCGGGTTTAGTATATCGAGCAGAATTTTCTGATTTAGCGACACAAGCGAATGCAACCGAAATCCCATTGGGAGAAGACTTACGCCAACAGGGCGGTTGACCAACTGGGCTGGTACAAGCCGCATCTGCTTACGTCTTTGCGGATGATTGGAGACACCGGCATGGGCCAGACCGCGAGGATTATCGACGTCGGTGGCGGCGCTTCAACTCTTGTGGACGATCTGCTTACGCGCGGGTTCAAGCACATTACAGTTCTTGATATTTCGGGAAAGGCATTGGCGGCGACGCGATCACGACTTGGCGCCGTTGCCGACCGGGTGCGGTGGCTCGAGGGTGATATTACAAAAATCCGATTAGAACAAGCCTGTTACGATATATGGCACGACCGAGCCGTGTTTCATTTCCTTGTCGACACCGAAGCGCGGCAACGATATACGGAGGCATTGCGTCGTTCACTGCAGCCTCGCGGCAACGTTGTCGTGGGAACCTTTTCTCTGGAAGCTCCGCCGCGATGCAGCGGGCTGGACGTTAGAAGGTACACGCCGGAGCTGTTACGCTCTGAATTAGGTCCGGAATTCCGGCTCCAGGAACACACGACGGAATTGCATGTCACCCCCAGCGGCGTCAAACAAATGTACCTGTATTGTCGTTTTCGAAGAACCGTTCGCTCGAATAAAACCTAGCGGACATTTTGCGATAGGACGGCGGTTAGCGAATCGGTCAATGTGTCTGCAACAATGCATTCGACCAGCATCCGAAGCACCGAGACGTGCCCGGCGTATGCCTGAACCGAATCGGCTACCACCCCGCACAGCAGCACTCGCGCTTCACTCCGGCCCTCGACACAACCGGGAACATAGCTTTCGAATCTTGTTGGGATCCGTATTTCCCGTTTCCACCGCTCGGCGCCTGCGCCATCGGCCGCTAACAGAGACGTGCTAGGCGGGATACATGCGACGAAGTTTACTGCGTCTTCATTCAACCGCCTCGCTTAGAGGCTACGGAGAATACCCGGAATGAATAATACGAAGTTCAATTTAGCCAAAGTCCTCGATGATGCCGTTCAGGTGATTACGAAACCGGCAGACTTTTACCGCGGCATGCCAAGAAGCGGCGGCTATCCGGAACCGCTCATTTTTGTTGTCGTGATGGCGGTCGTCACGGGGCTGTTGCTGACCGCTTACGCGTTGTTCGGCGGCGGCCGCCTGGGCGGTATGTCCTTGGGACTCGCCTCTGTCATTCTTATGCCGGTTATGGCGGCGATAGGCAGCTTCATTGCCGCGGCGATTCTGTTTGTAATCTGGAAGCTTATGGGTTCGGAGCGGTCGTTCGAGACTGCATATCGATGTACCGCATACGCCTCCGCTGTTTATCCGATCTCGGCGGTGCTGAGCATCATTCCGTACATCGGCACCCTCGTGGGGGTGGTTTGGGGCACCTATTTGATCATCGTCGCCGGCATCGAAGTACACAATCTCGAAAGAAAAACAGTTTACGTGGTATTCGGTATCATCGGTACTGTGCTTTTGATCTCAAACATAAGCGGAGAGCGCGCTGCACGGCAACTGGAAACGCGTTTCGCGAACTTCAGCCGATCTGCGGACAAGTTGGAGCAGATGACACCGGAGCAAGCAGGAAAAGCGGTGGGAGAGTTTCTCAAGGGCCTGGAACAGGGAGCGAAGGGTGAAAACTAACAGGCTCTGAGTTACGACCGAGTTAGGGATTCGCTCAATGAGGAATGTTCACGCGGATCACAACACCCAAACGCTGGATCCCGGTTGATTACGACGACCCTCTGCCGGAACTCTTGTGGTGTTCACAGGGGTTATACCCACCTGCCGGACAGCGATCGAATAAGCTTACGCCACAGCTTTACCGGGCTGCTCTCAAACAGGCTGGCGGCATCTCCTTTGATCACGTACCAATCACCTCGTTCGATCTCGTGGGCAAGCTGACCTTCAGACCAACCGGCGTAGCCGACGTAGGCGTGCAGAATCCCGCCGGGTTTGTTTTCGCGTGAAAATGCATCCGACACGGATTCCGCCGCCAAAAAGTAGACGTCCTCCAGCACGGGTACCCCTAGCTGCGGAGGCGTCGGAGACTTGACCAAAAAATGCAAGAGATTGATTTCGACGGGACCGCCGTAATACACGAAGTTCTCGCTGCTCGCCGGGCTCGGCAAATCAGGGAGCAATTTTTCCAAAGGGACGTCGCTCGGTCGATTGACGACTAAGCCGATGCTCCCCCATTGGTCGTGCCCAACGATGAGGATGACGGTCTGTTTGAATCTTGGATCCCGGATGTGGGGTTTCGCCACTAAGAACACACCCTGCGAAAGCGGAACCTGCCCTAAGGGAACGTGCTGTGAAGCAATGCGAAGCGCAAAACAATCCGCTCTCCCGAGTGGGAGAGGGTCTTCTTCCAGTGTTTTTTCACCAGCATCGCCGGCTCTCCCTACCTGGCACCGCCGCTCAAAGAAGCCTTGAACAAGGCGACCCGACGGTTCTCCGACCGGTTGATCGTGCTGTCCATCATCGCCGACGAGACGATCCGCCGCGACTACGAGCAGCAAGGTTACCTCGTGTTCGAGGATCCCGACCGTGCCATTGTCGCGATTGCTGCGTTGCATTTTTTCGGCGTGCAGTTTGCCCGCCGGAGGCGGCCGCGCGCCACCGCGGCCG
>JBFGKR010000083.1:0-7471 GCA_041576575.1 Arenicellales bacterium
ATTGGTCCGCCACGAGGGCGTGGGCGTCCCGACTGATGCGGCGCAGTGCCTCGCTCGGCGTCAGGCCGTCGTCCCCGGTCTGTGTGCTTCCGTATTCGGCCTGCTGCTTGAGACCGGCGACGCGCACCTCGAAGAACTCATCCAGATTCGAACAGGTGATGCACAGAAATCTCAGGCGCTCTAAAAGAGGCACGCTGTCGTCCAGCGCCTGTTCGAACACGCGTCGATTGAACGCCAGTTGACTGAGTTCGCGATTAATGAACAGCTCGTAGCGTTGCAGGTCCTGCTGCCGGGGAATCGTGTCTTTGACCGTTGCTACCATGTGCGTAAGAGATCTTTGCCTTAGAATCAAGTGTACACGATAGTCATGGAATAAGTATCGGCGTCGGTCAGCGCGGGACCGCGGTCGTCCCGGTCCTCGAAGTAGCACGTCGAATTTGAGTTAGAATACAGGCATTGATAGTGACGACCCCGCGTTTTATGAAATACAGAACCGACGATCTGCGTATTCGGGAGACCAAGGAGCTGATCTCTCCGGCCCAGGTCCACGAGCAGTACCCCGTCAGCGATAAGGCCGCGGAGGTGGTGTACTCCACGCGCCACAGTATCCACGAGATCCTGCATGGCCGGGACGACCGACTGCTGGTGGTGGTGGGACCCTGTTCTATCCACGACGTCGCGGCGGCACGTGATTACGCCAATCGACTGAAAACCGCCCGCGAACGGTTGGGCGACGATTTGCTCATCGTCATGCGCGTATATTTCGAAAAACCCCGCACCATAGTGGGTTGGAAGGGGCTGATCAACGACCCGGATCTCGATGAAAGCTTTCACATCAACAAGGGCCTGCGCCTGGCGCGTGAACTGCTGCTTTACGTCAGCGAACAAGGCGTACCCGCCGGCACCGAGTTTCTGGATCTGATTTCGCCTCAGTATGTCGCGGATCTGATCAGTTGGGGCGCAGTTGGCGCGCGCACGACGGAGAGCCAGGGCCACCGTGAATTGGCATCGGGGCTTTCGTGTCCGGTGGGTTTCAAGAACGGCACGGATGGCTCGCTCAAAATCGCAGTGGACGCGGTCGCCGCGGCGATGCATTCGCACCATTTTCTGTCGGTGACCAAAGAGGGACGCACCGCTATCTTTTCCACCGCCGGCAACGACGACTGCCATTTGATCTTGCGCGGTGGGAGTGAGCCGAATTACGATTCTGCGCACGTGCGCGAGGCGGCGAGCGAGATGCAGGCGGCGGATTTGCGCCCCAACATCATGGTGGATTGCAGTCACGCCAACAGCCGCAAACAACCGCCGCTTCAGCTCGAGGTCGCCGAGGACGTAACCGCGCAGATCGCCGCGGGCGAGAGGCGCATCATGGGGGTGATGATCGAGAGTCACTTGACGGAGGGGCGGCAGGATGTCGCAACGGGACAACCGTTGCGGTACGGACAGAGCATCACCGACGCCTGTATCGCTTGGAAAGACACCGTGCCGATTCTGGAAAAACTGGCGCGAGGCGTTCGCCAGCGGCGGCAGCAGCGACGCAAAGCGGTCGGTTCGTAGCGGCGAATACCAAGTATTCTTAATCCGGGAATCAGATATTTTAGTGCCCCGTTTCTGTCAACGGCGGGCATTGTGCGGTATTTTTCCCAGCCCACGCCGGCACATATCCAATTCGACGCTGCGAGAGAACGGCTGAGTTAGGAGACATACAGGCATGATCAACCCACACGGTTCCGATACCCTAAATCCTTTGTTCGTATACGATTCCGGACGGCGCCACGCCCTGGAGAAAGAGGCGGCAAACCTTCCTGCGCTGTTGCTCAACTCGGCGGCGGCGACCAACGCCGTCATGCTGGGCGCCGGATACTTCAATCCGCTCAGCGGTTACATGAACAAAGCGGACGCGCTCTCGGTGTGCGAGAGCATGCGCACGACAGGCGGCTTGTTTTGGCCTACACCGATACTGAACCTGGTTTTCAACCTGGATGACATCAGAGGCTGTAAACGCATTGCATTGAGGGATCCGAACAGCGAGGACCACCCGATACTCGCGGTGATGGACGTCGAGGCCATAGAGGAATTCACAGACGATGAGATTCGGTTCATGACCGAAAAAACCTTCGGCACCACGGATCCCGAGCACCCCGGCGTGGCGACTTTCATCTCTCTGGGCAAGTACTGCGTGTCCGGCCCCTTGCAGGTGCTGAATTTCAGTTATTTTCAAACCGACTTTCCCGACACCTTCCGCACCGCCGTGGAGATTCGTAACGAGATTCAGGAGCATGGGTGGAATCGGGTCGTCGCTTTCCAGACTCGGAACCCCATGCATCGGGCCCACGAGGAATTGTGCAAAATGGCGATGGAGGCCGTGGACGCCGACGGCGTCGTGATTCACATGCTATTGGGCAAACTCAAACCCGGCGATATACCGGCTCCGGTGCGTGATGCCGCCATCCGCAAAATGGTGGAGCTGTATTTTCCGCCGAACACGGTCATGATCACGGGTTACGGTTTCGACATGTTGTACGCGGGTCCGCGGGAAGCCGTCTTGCACGCGGTGTTTCGCCAGAACATGGGTGCTACCCATTTTATTATTGGTCGCGACCACGCCGGCGTAGGCGATTACTATGGCGCCTTCGACGCCCAAACGATCTTCGATCGCGACGTGCCGAAGGGCGCGCTGGAGATCGAAATTTTTCGGGCCGACCACACCGCGTATTCACGCAAGTTGAAAAGGGTGGTGATGATGCGGGACGCCCCCGACCACACCAAGGAGGACTTTGTGCTGTTGTCGGGGACCAAGGTGCGGGAAATGTTGGGTGAGGGCATCGCCCCCCCGCCGGAGTTTTCGCGGCCCGAAGTCGCCCAGATCTTGATGGATTACTACCGAAGTCAGGCCGCGTAATCCGCGGCCGCGCGTCGGACTGCCGCGGCCGCCGGACGGACGCGCACTGGCGCGGACATATCGACCCCGATATACTTCACGGCACAAGGAGAACCGGGAATTGAAGTAGAGGTGCAGGGGTGCGATATAGGGGCACACGATGTTGACGTATCAAGATTGTTTGGATATGTGTGAGTTCACCAAGGACGAGATCATGGCGATTGCCGATCACGAACACATCTCCAATATGCACGCCATCATTCTCGCAGAAGCGCTGATTCACACCAAAGGCGGGGCGTTCAAGATACAACGCATGATTATGGACGATATTGAGGAAGCCGTGGAGGAGAACGACGCGGTCAGGGAGGGCCAGTTGCGCGAAGTGCTGAAGCACTTCATGGAGACCCATCCGAACGCATTGCAACTGGACCGCTAGCCTCTAGCGTCCGCAGTTTGGCTGCGCCTCCGTCCGGCGGTGCGGTACAACAACGCGTCTTTTTTATTGTCTAACCAGCGACTGCCCTGTCACTCGAGACGGAGGTGACCATGGTACGCTTGCGGACGCCGATCACAGCGGCGCTGGTGTTGTTGATGCCGGGGTCCTGGGGAAGCGCAGCGCTCGCCGCGGACGACGGCGGCACCGTGAAATCGGGCCGTTTTCTGGGCGCCAAACCCACTGAGTATCCAGGCTGGTTCAAGCAGAGCTTCCTCGAATTCAGCGACGACGTTCGCGAAGCCGCTGCGCAAAACAAGCGGCTGATGGTGATGTTCCATCAGGACAATTGTCCTTACTGCAACGCCCTCGTGGAACGTAATCTGTCTCAGAAGCATATCGAAGACAAGGTGCGCAGGTTTTTCGAGGTAATAGCGATTAACATGTGGGGCGATCGGGAAATCTTGACCGTGGATGGGCAGACTTACAGCGAAAAATCCTTTGCCGAGGCGTTGCGCGTTCAGTTCACGCCGACTTTGATTTTCTTTAACGAAGAAGGAAAAGCGGTCCTGCGATTGAACGGTTATCTTCCACCGCAACAGTTCGAGACGGCGCTTGACTACGTGTCGCAAAAAAAGGAGTACGAACTCCCTTATTCGGATTTTGTCGCATCGCGGACCTCCCGATCATCGCCGGGAAAGCTTCGTGATCAAGACTTCTTCTCGTCCCCCCCTTACGACGTTTCCGCCGCTACGGGGAAGCACCGGCCGATCGCGGTGTTCTTCGAACAAGGGGATTGTCCGAATTGCGACACTCTGCACTTGCAAGTGCTGAATGACCCGCATACACGGGACTTGGTCAGTAATTTCACCTGCATCCAGCTCGATATGTGGTCGCAGACGCCCGTCGTTACCCCGGCCGGCGAAGACACCACGGCCCGGCGATGGGCCAAGGCGTTGAACCTGCAATACGCGCCGTCCATTGTATTGTTCGATCCGGCAGGTCGGGAGATCATCCGCAGCGAGGCCCTGTTCAAGCTGTTCCACACGCAGTCCATTTTTGACTACGTGCTCAGCGGCGCCTATAAGAACCAGCCAAATTTCCAACGCTATATCTCGGCCCGCGCCGAACGTATACGCGAACAGGGGATCGACGTCGATATTTGGAAATGACCCAGATGTCGTAACGCGGGTTAGAATACGTTCTTCATTCAACAAAACTTAAGAAGCACGATCTCGAATCCCTTGGTGAACGGCAACGCATCTCTCCTGGTGGTGGTGTTCTCGTGTCTTGGACACCTGTTTATTCATCTCTGCATGGCCTTCTACTTCGTTATCGTCTTGGCCTTGGAACCCGCGTGGGGGCTGCCTTATCACGAGTTGCTGGAGTTGTGGACCCTGGGTGCCTTGATGATTGGAGCGGCGGCCTTGCCGGCGGGAATGATGGGTGATCGCTTTGGCGCGTCGACAATGATGGTGGTGTTTTTTATCGGCATGGGTGTGTGTTCGATCGCGGCGGGATTGTCGGAATCGAAGACAACCCTGTTTATGGCGCTGACCGGCATCGGTTTGTTCGCCTCAATATACCACCCGGTTGGTATTCCATGGCTGGTGCGTAACACCGGTTCCAACAAGGGCAAGGCCCTGGGGTTCAACGGCATCTTCGGGTCTCTGGGTACCGCGGTGGCGGGCGTGACCGCCGGGGCCCTGATCGATCTGATCAATTGGCGCGCGGCCTTCATCGTCCCCGGCGTTCTGAGTGCGGCAACTGGCGCCGCGCTGTGGTGGCAGATAATCCGCGGGCGCCTTGCGGAGGCGGAATCGGGGGAGGAAAAATCCGACCGATTGCGCCCGACCCGCGAGGACCGCGTGCGTGTGTTTCTGGTTCTGCTCATTACGATGTTTTTTGCGTCGTTGATTTACAACAGTACCCAAACCGCCCTGCCGAAGTTGTTCGAGCTGCGCCACGACGGTCTCGCCGGCGATGGGGCGTTGGGGATTGGGATATTGATAGCCGTGGTCTATTCCGCTGCGGGCGTGATGCAGTTATTGGGAGGCCACCTTGCGGACCGACACCCCCTGAAATACGTCTATCTCGGAGCGCTTGCGATACAGATCCCGCTGTTGTGGCTGGCCGCGAGCCAGGTTGGCGTGGCCCTGGTCGTCGTTGCGACGTTTATGGTGATGGCCAACGTCGGAGCCCTCCCGGCGGAGAACATGCTGCTGGCGGCGTACACGCCGAGAAAGCGGCACGGTCTGGTGTTCGGATTGAAGTTCGTGCTCGCTTTCGGCGTCGCACCGGTGGCGATTCAATTGGTCGCGCTGATTGCGGAAAAAACGGGGGAGTTCTACTGGTTGTTCGCTCTTTTGTCCCTGTGTGCGCTGTTGGCACTTACCGTGGCGTTCCGTCTGCCGCGGCCGAACACCGCGGAGTTCGAAGGCCGCATCACCGGGGTCGGTACTACTCAAGGCTCGCAGTAGTAGTTGACGGAGTCGGGCAGGTGTCCGGGAAGTTGGTCCGCGATCCGGCATTGCCTTTTTTGAATCGAGGCAAACTGTCGGATCCAGATCGAGCCCGACGCCACGGGCAGCGACTTGGTCGCCTGTTCAGCCGCTCGCAAGTCCGAATGCGAACCGTAAAGCGCGATAAACCAGTCGCGCTCGTCCCGGCGGGTGGTAAAGTAAACGGCGTCATCTTGCAAATCGTTCTCCCGCAAAAATCGGGCAAGCTGTGAGATCTGGGGCACGCTGATCAGCTGCACGGTATAGTAGTCTCCGGGCTGGGAGAACAACCAGTGGTGATCATCGCTGCGTAACCCAGAGAGTTCCGGCGCCTGGTCGACCGGCTTTGAGGAACGTTGCTTCGGCGCGGTGCTAGAACGCTGCATGGACGTGGGGGCCGCTTCGACGGCGGACTGTAAACCCGGCAGGTCGGTTCCATTGATCCCGAGTCTACTCCTCGGCTTGGTGGGCGTATCTTCGGCCTTGTTGTCACGACAGTAGTCGGACGGTCGCGCATCGGTATCTGCCAGATTGTGGCAACGGTTTACCTGCACCGCTCCGAAACGACGGATCCACACGTCGGATTGACCCAGACCAAGCGTCGATACCCCGGCTCGCGCTGCGTCGATGTTGGGGTAACTTCCATAGAGCAGATACCACCAAAGTCTTCCATCGATTCGCGTCTGAAGGAGCTTGGCGTCGTCGAGCCGTATCGAATTCATGAACTTGTTGACGACCTTCAACGATGGAGCGCTGATCAGCTGCAGGGTGTAGAAGTTCGCGGGTTGCGCGAACAGCCAATTTTCATTGTCGCGCTTCGAGTCATCTGTCGGAGAAGCCACGGGTAAAGAAAGTCGATCCGATGGATTGAGATTCGCCAGCAAGCGAGGCGTCAGCTCCGCGGGCGCCTGCTCTAGGACTACGGGTCTTGGATTGTTCTGCTTGGGCCCGGCCGTGTCTGGACGGTTCGGCGTCGGCTCGTCGACGTTGACGTCGGAATTGCCATTGAGGGGTTGAGGCACGGATTCGGTTGCGACCGACGCCGTTTCGGCCTCCCATGAGTGGTTCGAGTCGGCGCCATCGGCCGAAAACGTTTCGACTCCGTCCACGCTGGAAGCCGACGGGCTTTCCCCCGCCGCGGTCGCGGGTTGCGACACCGACGGCGGGTCCGCTCTGTCCGTGTTTCCGTGCTCGACCTCGAACGCACTTGCGTCGGAGACTTTCGGCAATGCCGGGAATTCCGCTTCTGAGCGGCCAGCCGCCTGGTGGTCCACTGCCCACCGGGCGAGGTCGTCGCCGCGCGTAAACGCGGGCTTGGGGTTATCGTGCGGCCCGAGCAGCGCCGGCGCGCCCGCTCGTGCTCGGCTAACAGCGTCGGTCGATCCCAAATCGACAGGTGGAGTGGCCGTTGCGTTCGCCGCCGTGTCCGGTTCCGACGCGCGGTCGCCGCCAACCGAGTTGGAGTCGTCTCGCCGTTGGATCAACTCGAGCATCTTCCGTGCCCGTGGATCGCCGCCTTGGGCCGCTTCGCGGAACCAACGCAACGCCTGATCCTCGTCCTCGGCGACACCGATGCCTTTGAAAAAGGCGTACCCGAGGTATTGTTGCGCCAGAACATGCCCTCTCTGGGCGGCCTGTCGCCACCAGTAGGCCGCC
>JBFGKR010000084.1:0-7463 GCA_041576575.1 Arenicellales bacterium
CGGTGCCCACAACCAGAGGTCTCACGTTACCGTCAGCGTAACCACGAACGCTTTTCTATGGATCGAGGAGATAATCGACGTCGTTGAGAAAGAAGCCAGCTGCGAGCTTTACGGCTTGCTCAAACGTCCGGACGAGAAGTTTGTCACCGAGCGCGCCTACGATAACCCCAAGTTCGTGGAGGACATGGTGCGCGACGTGGCGGGGCGTCTCAATGTGGACGAGCGTATCGATGCGTATACCGTGGAGTCGGAAAACTTCGAGTCCATCCACAATCACTCGGCTTACGCGTTGATAACCCGCACCAAGAACGGCGAAAACTAGCCGCGCGGTTTGACCACCCATTGTCCGGTGATGCCGGTCCTCGCCTACATTTCTCTTCCGGACGCCCGCCGCGGACACGGGATGTTGGCGCTGGAGAACCTGTCTGGGAGCGAGGAGATCGGATCCGACTTCGACTCAAACTGCACGGTCGTGTGCCCGATAACCTACCCGCGACGCGCGTCCGGGAGCCACGGTCGGGATCGGCGTGGCGCCAGTTACACCATCGAATCGGGGGTCACGAACTGCGCACATCATGCGTGACCGCCGAGTCGGAATCGGCAAGACGACCGGCGGCAAACGCGGCCTAGTACCGTTTTATTAGCTCCATCTTGTTGCCTTCTCGAATCATATCGAGTTGTCCCAGGAACGACATTCCGAGTAAGGGCACGGTAGGGTGCGAGCCCAGGATGACGCCGGCTTCTACGTCCCGCATGTCGATCGTGCCTACTTGTACCCGATCCAAGGTGATGCGGATCATCCGGGCGGTGCCGCCCGCGGTGTTGGCAAGCCACGGTTGACCCTCCGCAATATCGATTCCAATACGGCGCGCGAGGGCACTGCTGATCGCCACCGTGCTGGCGCCGGTATCGACCAGAAAACGAACCGGGTAGCCGTTGATGCTGCCGTCGGCGTAGAAAGACCCTCCCGGGTCCGCCCACAGCGATATCGACTCGGACGGTTCCGCTACGGATTGTTCCGTAGCCGGAAATATTGCTGCCGTTCCGAGGGTCAATATCTCGCGCTTGCCGTCGAATTCCACCACGGCTTGATGGGGATCCGCGCTTATCAGAACGACGCCCTCGGGACTGCTTTCGCCCGCCGCGAGCAGACGCCGCTCCCCGTCGATGTGTAAAATGGCTTTGTTTTCAAACAAAGCGAGCACATTGACTTGTTTGTCGGCGGCGACTGCATGCGCGGTCGCGATCAAGCACAAGCACATTAATAGACGGAAACGAACACCCACTAGGATCGTAGGCGTTACCCGATCATCAACCATGGCGGATATCTGCATCTTTCAATTCATCGCCTGCGAGGGGCCGGGCTATCTGGGTGATTATTTGCAGCGACGTGGGTATTCCTATCGAATAATTGAAATCAACCGCGGTGCCCCCGTACCTAGTAGTATAGACGGCGTTCGCGGGCTTGTGTTCATGGGCGGCCCCATGAGCGTAAACGACGATCTACCCTGGATCGCGCCGATACTGCGCTTGATTCGCGCAGCGAGCGCTGTGTCAACACCGGTGTTGGGTCACTGTCTCGGCGGGCAGCTCATCGCCAAGGCTTTGGGAGCCCCCGTGATGAAACACGCAACGCGGGAGATCGGCTGGTTTCCGGTGCGCCGACTAGTGCCGCTCCCGTCTTTGGCGCGGGAATTTGAGGCTTTTCACTGGCACGGCGACACGTTTAAGTTGCCCAGCCGGGCGCAGCGCCTGTTCGAAAGCGACGCCTGTGCGAATCAAGGGTTCAGAATAGGAAGTACGCTTGCATTGCAGTTTCATCTTGAAATGCTGCCGAGCATGGTTCGGACGTGGGCGGAACGTTACGCACACGAAATCGTGAGTCCAAGCCCCACCGTGCAGAGCTCCGGAGCACTCGTCCTCGACTTGTCGCACCGCATCGAACGCCTACACCGCGTTGCCGATGCCATATACGGCTCGTGGTGCGACAACTTGGAGTGAGAAATGCGCATCGGTATCGATCTCGGCGGCACCAAAACTGAGGGAGCCGTCCTTGACGACTACGGAAGCATCCGGGTGCGGCGGCGGCGAGCGACGCCAACCCGCGACGGCTATGGCGCTATTATCGAGGCGATCGCCTCGCTCGTCCACGAATTGGAAGCTGAAGTGGGGAGACGATGCAAGGTTGGCATCGGCACACCGGGCGCCATCTCCAGCCGAACCGGCACGTGGAAGAATTCCAACACGCTATGCCTGAACGGCAAAACGATCGATGTGGATTTGGAACGGTGTTTAGATCGCGAGGTGCGCATTGAGAATGACGCGAACTGTTTCGCTCTTTCCGAGGCCGTAGACGGAGCTGCCAGCGCCCATAGGATGGTTTTCGGTGTAATCTTGGGAACTGGCGTGGGCGGTGGCATCGTCTTCGACAAGACTCTGCATAAGGGGCCTCAGGGTATCGCCGGAGAGTGGGGTCACAACACGTTGGTACCGGGTGGCCGTCTTTGTTACTGCGGCAGGCGGGGCTGCGTCGAGACCTATCTGTCGGGTCCGGGGTTGCTGCACGACTGGAACGCTGCGCGATCGGCGACGGCGGAACATCTGATTGCGCAGGCCGACGCCGGGGACGAGCGCGCGAAACTCCTCGTGGCGCAGTTTCTTGATCGATTTGGTCGCGCCATGGCGATGGTGATAAACATTCTCGACCCCGACGTGATCGTTTTAGGCGGGGGTTTGTCCAATATAGAGTACCTCTACACGCAGGGTTACGAGCGCATCGCACCGCATGTGTTCAACGACGAACTGCGAACGATTTTACTGCGCAACCAACACGGTGACAGCTCGGGAGTGCGGGGGGCCGCGCAGCTCTGGCCCGTGGAGCCGTCACACGATCTATTGCGTGGCAGCGATGGTGCTTAAATCGTGAAAACCACCAGCGACTACGGCTTCGACATTCACACTCTTCTTGTGGATACACAACCAAACTCGATTCTCATAATCGGTCGTGGAGGGGAACTCTTGGTTGCGGATTACATAGAACAAAGGAGATTCTTGAAGAAACCGTGCCGCGTGGAGATCGTTCAAAATTCGAACCCCTTGTTGCAACTCCGCGCACTCGGGCGCTTCGATACCGGTGTCGTCATCAACGCTATCGAACAGTTGGATAAGGAAATTGCAGAGCAATTGATTGCGAGTTTGCGGGACGTTCACACCTCGAGGTTCTGTGTTGTAGTCCCTATTGGAGACGCATGGGACGATCATCGCAGTAAGTGGGAAGCCAACGAATTGATCAGTCTGGGACTTTCCCTGGTGAATAAATATGAACAGAACGAGCGAATCTTGCATTTGTACAAGTTCGATGTCGCAACGTATAAAAATACGCCGAAATGGCTGAATGCGGAAAAATGGGCGAATCCGCAGCTCTGGGACAAATACCGCTGGTGACCCGCATTCCAGATTCTTTTCATCGTCGTCCGCGATCAGTGACGGTGTATGCGGTTTGGTGAAGCGCAGAATACGGCGCAACAACGGCAGGGTCTCCGCTACGAATCCCGATCGCGATCCTTGCGTTTGAGCAAGTGGAGCGCGACGAATGACAATACCGCGGCGCCGTGCTGGTTGCGGGCTGTGTAACGCATTTTCATGATTCCCCGATCGGGTTTGGAAGACGACGCTGTCACTTCGAGGACCTCTGTTTCGGTGCGGAGCGTATCCCCGGGACGCACCGGAGCCAACCAGCGCAGCTCTTCAAGACCGGGGGAGCCGATGCTGCATCGTGCAAGCAATCCTCGCTGTATGAATAGCCGAAAACACAACACCAACGTCTGAAAACCACTGGCGATCAACCCCCCGTAGGGGGATTGTGCCGCCGCGTTTGTGTCCAGATGAAACGGTTGAGGATCGTATTTGAGGGCGAAATCGACGATTGCGCTCTCGGTCAGTGTAATGCCGTCGGTTTCAAAACATTCCCCGACTTGAAAGTCGTCCAGATATCGATGCAATGCCATGTCTTCTACCGATCTTCCTTTGTTATATCAGTTGGTGTCGCAGACTCGAACAATCAACGGGAGATCCGGGATTCCCGTAGGAGCGTCAGCCTCCGTCTGAGTTCAGGGTGTCGATGATACTCAGATGTTTCTTCTCGTTCGAAAACGAGATGTAGGCGAACAGCACGACGACCGCCAAAAGGAAGAAACATATGAGGAACAACAACGGCAGCATCATTGCCATAACGGCCAATGTGGAATTTTCGATCTCCCCAGACTCCAGTCTATCGATAACTTCATAGGGATTGACAAGCAACGGTTGCTCTATCCACAACCATATCATCGTCGCCGCCATAGCGAGCAGCAGGGACAAACCCATCCACCGCCACGTGCGTATCAGCTTGCGCCGTTGCTGCAGAAACTTACGTTGGGTCTGGTCCAGCGTCACCACATCTTTGTCGCCATTTCAAGCGCGAGGGTCGACTCTATGCCGACTTTCCGCAGTGATTTTAAACGCATTTTTTCCGTCGACGCCTCGGGCATTGTGGAAACCAGCTGGACGCAACGCGGCGCAGCAAAACCAGGCGTTTTCTTGCTCAAAGACGCCGACGCCATTATCCCGGCTCACAAGTCGGCCGACGCTGCGCACGACGCCGTCCTTGACTTCGTCTATGCCTTTGGAAATCTCGGAATTAAGGGCCACATGTCGCGCGCCGATAACCGAGACGCCGAATCGGGCGTATCGACAGGGCGAGTCGTGGAGATGCAGATTCGCGAACTTGACGCCCTTGTGCGTTTTCGATGACCGTAAGACCTTCGCCACCGGACTCGCCTTGCGTTCGAACTGTGACAATGTCACGGTCTGCCCCGTCGCTGTCGACATCGAAATCCTGTCAGTGCGCGGGTGTGTTCGACGCCGAAGAACGGTCTCGATGGACCGGTTAACGGAACCGTGCGGGCTTGCATCCGGGATTAGCGCTTTCTTCCCGAAAAACGAATTCTTTATCGCCCTGACTCTCCTCCGCCCATAGTCTACGATCCAGCGCCAATCCGGTCGCAGAACTACGGTGCGTGCGGTGTCGGTCACCTCGGTAACGTCTGCCCCCAGCTGCGATTTCGGTAGGCTGTGCACGAACGCGCCCGCAAACGCCTCAAACCGTCCACCAAAGTCCCCGGGTGACTTCGTGCCTCGCTCGAAGTCATAAATATCCCTAATCCTGATCCCGCGATTACGTAGCAACTCCGCATGTTCTTCGGTCGAGGGGAAATACCGAGCGTTGGCGGCTCGACCATCGATGCCGCGCTCGGTCGATTCCCGTTCCAGGGCATCAACCAACGACCGCACGTTCCCCAGAACACCGAACTCGGCGACAAACCGTCCTCGCGGTCGATGCGCTCGCCATACGCCATCAGCGACGCCCTGTGCGTTTGTCGTCCAATGCAAACCTGCACTGACAAACGGGGCGTCGAACTCCTCGTCAAAGGCCAGGTATTGCGCGTCGGCGATACGGTCGCCGAGTCCGCGCTTTCCGGTACTGGGATCCAAACATTCCACAGCAGGCCAACCAGAATCGGGGACGAAGCGGGCGTGGCGCCCGTAAGTCGCGGGGTTCCAACGCTGCGAATGCATGATGCGCTACAACTCGGAGATATCCGCGAATATGAGGTATTCGTATATGGCGCCCGGTGGTCCAAACAAGACATTCGCAAAGGGAACCACCAAAGTAGTTTCGTCTTTACGGGTGTATCTGACATCACCGTGACATATCGTCGCGTCGCCCGGCTGCCATGCTGCAGTCAGCGAATGGGACACGCCGTTTAGCGACGTAAAGAACGAAGCAACAGCACGCTCGATGTCGCTTCTTCCGGTTACGACCGGCATATTGCCAAAACGAAATGAGCACGTCGGCGCCAGGAATTGGGCAAAGGCCTCCGCATTCCTGCTGTCAATGGCCTCGAACAACGCTCTTAACCAACGAATCTTGATCAAGGTAATCTAATTCCTAAAGAGGCCTGGATTCACGCCGCGATACAACGATTGCGACCTGCAGACTTGGCTTCGTACAGTGCGGCATCCGCCATATTGATGACATGATTGTAGTCAGGATGTCCTTCGTGCATCGCAACGCCTATGCTGACCGTTACCGAGACGTGGTGGTCCCTACTAGTCTCGATTCGTCGTTCTTCGACACCGGCTCGGATTTTTTCAGCAACAACCAGAGCAGCCTGCTTGTTTACGTTGCTCAGGAGGATCAAAAACTCCTCGCCACCGTACCGAAAAACGAAATCGCTGGCACGGACCGCGTGCCGCAATACGTCACCGACCGCTTCCAACACCTTATCTCCCACAAGATGGCCGTACGTGTCATTTAATTGTTTGAAATTATCGATATCGATTAACACGACCGCGAATCGCTGGCTACTCCGAATACTAAGACGCACTTCTCGTTGCATGATCGTGGGCAAGTAGCGGCGACTGAGAACATGTGTGAGCGGATCACGTGCCCTTTCTCCCGCCAGAGCCTGCTCAGCCAAATCGGAAATGAGCGAGGAAGCGCGGCTCACCGCATCGTTGAGATCTGCAACAGCGCCTTTAACACTCTCGCCGTCACCTCGGCTGCGTCCTTCGAGAGCTCTTTGCACGTGATCGTCGATCTGCCTCAGTTGATTATGCAGGATTCCTGTTTCTTCAATGGCGGGGAACAAAAACTCGGCTTTGTGCGTCACCCACAATCCTACCTCGGACCGGGCAACGGATCCAATTGATATAGATTCTCCGGGATGTGCTCGATGGAGCACGACCAAGGTATTACGCATCCAATCCAACAATGCAGATCTCAGTCGCTCGCATTCGACTGCTAAGTTATAACTCACCACATGCAGACGCAAAGACTGGTCGTTACGTTCGTTTTCGATAATGTTTGTCAAATAACTCTCGTTAATTAGGGAGATAGCTTCATCTAATATTACATTTATCCGGTTGACGGCTTTAAGGACTTGATTGGGTTGCAGTTTTACTCTTTCCAGCCGCTCGAAACATTCCCGTTTGATTATGGACATCCCCTTGTGCACGAGTGGGACAGGAACGATTATACGCGCATGAACATGGCCGATTTTCGATTGCCGAAGCCGGTACTCGGTCGCACGCTCTTTTTTTTTAAATGCAAAACATTCCGTGATCCATTGCGCCATAGCGCTGCGCAATCGTTGATCCACCAACTCGCTTTTCAAAAACAACGCCGCGTCCGGATTCTTTCTCATCTCGTTATAAAACACCATTGCAATCGCGCCTGCGTCCGGCACGATTAGTTCCTCAAGTAATTTGTCAAGGCTACGAGTCACGTGAACTGCAATGATTCGCGTAATGTTTGAATAGAGCGTATTAACACAGGACCCATTTCTTTCGCGTATACACGGTCCGCGGGTACTCTGGCACAAATTATGTTGAAAGAGAAGATATACCCGTCTTCCGACCAA
>JBFGKR010000085.1:0-7418 GCA_041576575.1 Arenicellales bacterium
GCAACGCGTTCCGGAAACCGAGTCCCAGGGGCGCATTCACACCTCTGCTTGCACGGTGGCCATACTGCCGGAAGCGGACGAAATCGATGAAATCGAGCTGGCTTCGGACGAGCTCCGCATCGACACGTTTCGCGCATCCGGCGCCGGCGGACAACACGTAAACAAAACCGACTCGGCCATCCGTATTACCCACCATCCGAGTGGTATTGTCGTTGAGTGTCAGGACGAGCGCTCACAGCACAAGAACAAAGCGCGCGCCATGTCGATCCTGAGATCGCGACTGCTGGAAGCGGAAATCCAGAAACAACGTGCGGAGGAAGCAGAAACGCGGCGAAATCTTGTGGGAACCGGCGACCGCTCGGAACGCATCCGCACCTACAACTTCCCTCAGGGGAGAATCACCGATCACCGAATCGGGCTCACGCTGTACAAGCTTGAGGACTTCCTGCAAGGTAACCTCGACCCGGTGATCGAGCCCTTGATCGGTGAACACCAGGCCGATCAACTGGCGGCATTGTCCGACGAAAATTAACACCTGCTCTTCGATATGCCCGTAATCGATCGCGCCGGTGCCGTATCTGCTCGATCCTCCGGAAATCGCGATTCCGGACCGGGGAGTGTGGGGTCGGCGCGGAGTCGGGCGCGCCGGTTGCTGTGCGACGTCTCGAATACCGCCGCGCTGGATGCGGACATACTGCTGCAATATTGCCTCAACAAAGACCGCGTGTGGTTGTTGGCGCATGCCGAAGCGCAAATACCACCCGCTATTATGCATCGCTTCGACGCCTTGATCCGACGAAGGGCGGACGGAGAACCCGTGGCCTACCTCACCGGACAATGCGGTTTCTGGACGCTGGATCTTCGCGTCACCGCCGCGACGTTGATTCCGCGTCCGGAAACAGAAGTCTTGGTGGAGCAAGCCTTGGCCCGCATCCCGAACGGGAAGCCGTGGCGTGTCGCCGACCTCGGTACCGGCTGTGGCGCCATAGCCTTGGCCGTCGCCTCAGAAAGACCGCGGGTCCGTGTCACGGCTACCGACACCTCGTCCGGCGCCCTAGAGGTCGCCCGGGACAACAGCGTGCGGCTTGGAGTACACAATGTCGAGTTTCGGCAAGGTCACTGGTTCAGCGCGGTCGAGTCGCAGCGTTTCCACGCCATCTTGGCCAATCCTCCCTACATCGGGCTGCAAGACCGGAGTCTTACGCGCGACGGAGTGCGGTTCGAGCCGAAGCTGGCGCTGCTCGGCGGCCGCGACGGCATGGACGCGCTTGAATGCATCATAGGGCGAGCGCGGCACCATCTCCTCCCCGGCGGCTGGCTGCTGGTCGAGCACGGGTGCGACCAGGGCGCCGCAGTGCGACGACTGATGGAGCAGAATGCCGGCGGAGGTATTTCCACCTCTCCGGACTACTCGGGCCGCGATCGCGTCAGTGTTGCTCGCTTTGGGACCTGAACCGTGCCGGGATGTCCACAAGACGTAGGGCGCCACAGCGACCGCTACCTCTAGTGCGCGAGATTATCCTCCGAGCTCAATGTTCAAACGAATAAATTGGAACTCATGACGCATCCGGCCGAGATAGAACGCATCTTTTACGATGCGCCCCTGATACGAGAGCTGGGCCTAGAACTCGTCACTTACGGCGAAGGGCGATGCGAAACCCGCATGGACCTTCGCGACATGCATCAACAACAGGACGGCTTGGTGCATGCCGGTGTACAAGCCACGATCGCCGACCACACGGCGGGAATGGCGGCGGCCACCTTGATCGATGCCGATCAGATGGTGCTCACCGTGGAGTTCAAGATCAACTTGTTACGCGCCGCTCGCGGTCAGCGCCTGCTTTGCAAGGCGTCGGTACTGAAGCCCGGGAGGAGGCTGAGCGTGGTGGAATCGGAAGTCTATTGCGAGGAGAGCGCGACCCAGAAACTGGTCTCGAAGGCATCGCTCACTATCGCGGTATTGGACAAATCGTTTGTCAGTACCTGAACTCCGCAACGACGGGGGCATGGTCGGCGGGGCGCGCGAGCTTGCGCGGTTCGGTGTCGATAGTGGCCGCCACGCACAACGCGCATAATTCCTCGCTGGCCAGGATATGGTCAATGCGTAAACCGAGATTGCGCCGGAAAGCCCCCCCTCGGTAATCCCACCACGAAAAAGACTTTTCCGGTTGGCGAAACATGCGAAATGTGTCGCACAACCCGGTGTGGAGCAATGTCTGAAATGCCTCGCGCTCAGGCGGGCTGAACAATACGCTGCCTTCCCACAACTCGGGATCGTGCACGTCCGCGTCCTCCGGGGCGATGTTGAAGTCGCCGAGCAAAACGAAGCGCCTGTAGCGCTCCAAATCGTACTCGACGTGCTGCGTCAGCCGGTCCAACCAGCGGAGCTTATAGGCGTACTTCTCAGACCCAACCGCCTGCCCATTTGGCACATAGACGTTGAGTACCCGAAATTCGCCGAACGTAGCGCCCAACACGCGACGCTGTGGGTCCGACAAGCCGGGCAGATCTGTGATTATATCCGTCGCCGCGTCTCTGCTGAGCGTTGCGACGCCGTTATAGCCCTTCTGACCCGCGTAGACCGCCTGGTAGCCAAGTGCTTCGATTTCCTCCACCGGGAAATCCTCGTCCACTAGCTTGGTTTCCTGCAAACACAATATTTCCACCGGATTCCGTGCCAGCCAATCCGATACCTGTGGAAGGCGAACGCGCAGTGAATTCACGTTCCACGTTGCGATCTTCATGCTCGCGCCACAGTCCGGGCCCCGCCGAACTTTGTCCGCCGGCTCAATAGATTCTGGATTCCGACGTTGGCGCTTCCGACTCGCTGAGTTCTTCGGGCCCCGATTGATCCGTGGAAGGCGATTGATCGCCTTGCTGGAGACCACGCCGCTGCGCCAGCGGATAGCCCGCGCTCGCCAGCTCCCGATGGATTTCAGAAATGCTGAAGCCGGTTAAGGTTGTCTCACCAATTACAAGAACCGGCACCGTCAGTTGGCCGGCCTTGGCCTCTAGTTCCTTCTGCGTGGCGACATTGCCCTGTACGTTTTTTTCGTCAAACGGAATCTGGTTTTGCTCAAGCACCATACGCACCAGATCGCAGCTCTCACACACCGGCACGCTGAACAAGGTCACCGGCTGGTTTCCGGCGGCCTGCTGCGTAGCGTCGTCACCCGCAGTCTCGGAAACGTCATCCGATCCTCCGGGCAGCACCGTTGCCTCCCCGGGAGGGGGCTGGTCCTGATACGTGACGCTGCCGTCTTTGTCTACCCACTTGTACAACTTGCCCGCGTGGCTCAAGAAGGGCACGGTCGAGCCCGCCGCTGCAAGCAAGACAGCGATAGACCATGCCAGAAATCGTTCTTGTCGCTTCATCAATTCACCTCATAGTGCAAGGATTGAATAAGTATAGTCGAGCGAGAGAATGCGCCACACCCGCTAGCTCTCGAGCCCGCTGTGGCGTAACAAGGCATCGATCCTGGGCTCGCGACCGCGAAACGCCACAAACAATTCCAGCGGATCTCTCGAACCTCCCTGCTCCAGAATACTTTCCAGGAACGAACGCCCCGTTTCGGGATTGAAAATGCCTTCTTCTTCGAATCGGCTGAAAGCGTCTGCGGAGAGAACTTCGGCCCATTTGTAACTATAGTATCCGGCAGCATAACCCCCTGAGAAAATATGCGAAAAGCTGTTTTGAAAACGGTTATAACTCGGCGGAATGACCACCGCGACTTCGTTCCGAACCGAGTCCAGGAGCCGTTGCACGGATCGCGTCTCCTTGGGAACATACTCGCAATGCAAGCGCATATCGAACAGCGCAAACTCGATCTGGCGCAGCATTTGCATTGCGGATTGAAAGTTCCTAGCCGCTTTCATCTTCTGCAGCAGTTCTTCCGGCAGCGGTGCCCCCGTTTTGTAGTGACCGCCCATGATGTCGAGCGCCTCTCGCTCCCAACACCAGTTTTCCATGAACTGACTGGGTAACTCCACCGCATCCCATTCGACTCCGTTGATACCGGACACCCCAACGTAATCCACTTTGGTCAACATGTGATGCAGGCCATGTCCGAATTCGTGAAACAGCGTCACCACTTCGTCATGAGTCAACAGCGCGGGCGTGTCTGCTACCGGTGGGGCAAAATTACAAGTGAGGTAAGCAACGGGAACCTGAGTACCTTTGGCGTTACGTTTGCGGCTAACGCAATCGTCCATCCAGGCGCCGCTACGCTTGTTCGGGCGGATGTACAGATCCACGTAAAAGCGCCCTCGTATCTCGCCCTGAGCGTCGCAAATCTGGAAAAAGCGCACATCCGGATCCCACACGTCTTCGTTTGCGGCCTCAGTAATGGTCAACCCATAGAGCTTGCCGACGACGTTGAATAAACCCCGCAACACCCGATTCGTGGGGAAATAGGGTCGAATATCTTCATCGCTGAAGTGGTACAAGGATTGGCGAAGCTTCTCGGAGTAGTAGGCCAAGTCCCATAGCGCAAGATCTTCAGCCCCGTATTCCTCGCGCGCGAAATCCTGCACCAGGCGATACTCCTTTTCTGCGGCGTGCCGCGAACGAGCCGCCAGATCCCGCAGAAATTCCAGCACCCGCTGGGGAGTCTCCGCCATCTTCGTCTGGAGCGACACCTCTGCGTAATTGGCAAACCCCAGCATACGAGCGGCCTCGAGTCTCAACGTCAAGATCTGGCGAATCAAGCCTGTATTGTCGAACTTCCCCGCGTTGGGGCCCCGATCGCTGGCCCGGGTGACGAATGCTTCGTACATTTGTTTTCTGAGCGTGCGGTTGTCGGCGTGCATCATGAAGGGGAGGTACGACGGCACGTCCAGGGTGAACTTGTACCCTCCAATCTTGTCGCGTTCCGCCGTTTGTCGTGCCATGGCGACTGCGGTGTCGGGCAGACCCGCAAGATCGCGCTCGTCCTCGATATGCAGAAACCACGCGTGGGTGGCATCCAACACGTTACGATCGAACTCGTTCGCGAGCTTTGCGAGCTGTTGTTGTATTATTTTATAGCGCTCTTTGTCCCGACGTGGTAAATCCACTCCCGCGAGCCGAAAATCGCGCAGAGCGTTCGCGATGATCTTGCGTTGCGCAACATCAAGGGCTGCGAAGTGCGGCCCCTCTTGGAGCTGATTGTAACCGCGGTACAGAGCGACGTTCTGACTCAATTCTGTGTCGTAGGCGGAGAGTTTCGGCAGACAAGCCTCGTAGGCCTTTCTCAATTCCGGTGAGTCCTTGACCGCGTTCAGATGCGACACCGGAGACCAAACGCGGGCCAGGCGCTCACCGAGGTCTTCCAACGGTTGCGCGAAGTCTTCCCAATTCGCGCAGTCGCTCATTTTCTCCAGGTGCCCGAGTCGGACGCGATTATCCGCCAAAACCTCGTCGATCGCCGGCTCCACGTGTTGCGCACGAATGGCGCGGAACTGGGGCAAGCCCTGAAGTTGTAACAACGGATTGTTCTGGTCCATGCTATAGACCTCTGATGGATTCGATTTACCGACGGCGACTTTAGCACGTATTCTTCGACCGACATGCTTGAACAAGACCGCTGGGGGCACCCGTGACCGACCATTACGATTTCCTTGTTATAGGAGGCGGAAGCGGAGGCATCGCCGCCGCGCGCCGGGCAGCCTATTACGGCGGGCGTGTATTGCTCGTCGAAGCGGCCCGTCTCGGCGGAACGTGCGTCAACGCCGGTTGCGTACCCAAGAAAGTCATGTGGAACACTTCCCGCATCGCGGAAATACTCCAGGACGCAACCGAATACGGTTTCGACATTCTCGACAGAGGCTTCGATTGGAGCGTGATTAAAAACGCGCGCGATCGTTACATCAAACGACTGAATGAGATATACCACCGAGGTTTGCAGGAATCGAATGTTGACAATATCGCGGGAATCGGGCGCTTTGTAAGCAACCACACAATAGCAGTGGACGACAGGCAATTCGAAGCGGAACACATCTTGATTGCCACCGGCGGGCGTCCCCAAATTCCCGGTATTTCGGGCGCGGGCTTGGGCATCACCAGCGACGGTTTTTTCGAGCTTGAATATCGACCTCAATCGGTGGCGATCGTGGGCGCCGGCTATATCGCGGCAGAACTCGCGGGCGTGTGCAACGCGTTGGGTTGCGAGACCACTCTAGTGCTGCGTAAAGAGCAACTACTGCGCACCTTCGATGCGACCTTGAGGGAGACGCTGCTGGAGGAAATGGAGTGCGCAGGGATTAGTATTTTGACGCGCGTAGACATTCAGAGCATGGAGCGCGAGGACAACGGACGAATGCTGCTGCGGCGCAGGAATGGTGAGGTCATCGCTGGGTTTGAGCACATACTTTGGGCGATCGGTCGCCTGCCGAACACCCAAGATCTGGGTCTTCAGAACACCGATATCACCACCGACGATGCCGGTTTCGTCGTCACAGACGAGTTTCAAAATTCCACCGTCGATGGCGTCTACGCAGTGGGCGACGTCAGCGGCCGCCGCGCTTTAACGCCGGTTGCCATCGCCGCGGGCAGGTCGTTGGCGGATCGCTTGTTCGGCGGCAAGCCGGACGCCAAGTTGGATTACGAGAACATCCCCAGCGTTGTTTTCAGTCACCCCCCCATCGGCACCGTAGGCTTGACCGAAGACGAGGCCTGGGAACAGTTTGGAAGCGGCATGGTCAAGATTTACCAGAGTCGATTTACCAATATGTATTACTCGGTGTTGAGCAGGAAGTCTCCCACTGTGGTAAAGCTGGTCACCGTCGGTGACCAAGAGCGCATCGTGGGATGCCACATCATCGGGGATTTCGCGGACGAAATCATTCAGGGATTCGCCGTAGCGGTGAATATGGGGGCCAGAAAACGGGACTTCGACAACACTGTCGCCATTCACCCCACTGCGGCGGAGGAGCTGGTCACTCTGCGTTGAGCGAGCGCGTATCTTGCTTACCGCAGCTTCCGTCACCTTGGAGTAATGCGCTGACGTAATGCGTGCTTTAGGACCTCTCGGCCTCCAACACGGCGATAACTGGTCGCGTGTCCGGGGTGCGGCCGTGCCAGATAAGAAACGATTCCGCCGCTTGCTCCACGAGCATGCCGATGCCGTCGGCGCAATTTTCAGCGCCTTGATGACGCGACCAAAGCACAAACGCCGTGGGTCGATCGCTGTACATCATGTCGTACGCCAACGCGCCGCGGGAGAATATGGCTTCGGGGAGGGGCGGTACTTGGCCGCGAATGCTCGCCGAGGTGCCATTGATTACAACGTCGAAACTTTGGCCGGCCAGGTCTTCGAATCCGCATGCCGCAACGCAGCGGAACGAAGAGAAATGGCGTTCCAGCGCCACCGCCTTGTCCACGGTTCTGTTGGCGATGACCAAGAGCTCGGGGCCCTCTTCGAGTATCGGCCCGAGTACCC
>JBFGKR010000086.1:0-7389 GCA_041576575.1 Arenicellales bacterium
GATGGACGCTCGTAGAAGGGGCAGTCGGCGCGTCAATTTTCGATAATCCGACCGCCGAAAGACAACAGGTCGGGCATAACCGCCGAACGCCGTCCGACGGTTATGCCCCGTCAATCGCTAACTTGCGGCGTACTTGTCCAGCGCTTCTTGAATGGCGCGCACACTCTCGGGCGCATCTTTACGCTTTAACAACAGCTCGTCCGTGGTTTCAAAATCGCCGTACAATTCTTTGTTGACGCGTTTCACACGGGTGATGGCCGCCCCTTCCAGCACCGCGCCGGCGAACAGTCCCTTGCTGCGCGAATACGAAACGATTGGGCTTTGCAGAAATACGTCCAGATCTACACCGGCTTCCCGCCCGACCGGGCCCGCCGCAACACCGGCCTCTGCGCCCACTATCGGTTTTCCACTGAGAAGGGTCTTCAAGCCGTTGTCCGACATGATCAGCATCAGCAATGACACTTGCTGCACCCCTGCCTGAACGCCGAAGGTGAGGCTGGTCAGGCGAGTGAACAAAGGCACGCCGAAGCTTCCATCCTCGTGACGGCAACTGACCAGACCGCGTCCGTATTTGCCGCCGATGCCGAGTCCGGCCTGGTTAATTTGAGGAAACAAAGCAACGCACTTCGCGGCTTTCAACAGCGCCTTGGGGGCGCGCTTGTCGGGCGATGCGCCCATCTGCTCCTCCAACATGGTCACGGCTTTCTCGACGTAGTCTTCTGCCTGAAATTCCTCCGCGGTCACGGCATCGTCGTGTTCGTCGTCCTGTCCCCAGACCGTAGGCGCGGATAGCGCCAGGGACAGCAATACCGCCAAACCCAAAGTCGACTTCTCTATGGAATACCTCATTTTCATCGTTTGAATCTCCTGTGTTTACGAATGAGTTGAAAACTGCAACGACGCCGCGACATCGCCCAATCAAACCGTGTTCACGTGTAGGACGACGCCATCGAAGAGCTGTCGTCGTTACGATTGCACGAGCCGAGTGTCCGGCTGCCGCGACGTCTTTTCGCTGGTAACGTCGGTGAGCAGATCTATCAAACCGCGTCGCAGCGACTCGAGTTGACGGTTGGGCAAGTTCGGGATCAGCCTACGCAATGCGCGGAGGTGCTCCTTGGCCGGAGGTTTCATAGATCTGGTCTGCATCGTTATTTCAGTGTCTGGTCCGACGGTACATTTGCGACCGCATCGTCTCCTGTGGGTCGCGTTTCCCGGAGCGGTAAAACAATGCCGCAGTTCAAGCGGGGCTCAGCGAATCCTTTGTCGTAACGGGAGCAGCGTCATCGGAAGCAGTATCAGCGAACTCTCGTCACATTTTTTCGAAGCGCACCAGCGCGGTACCTGCGAATTCATATCCCTTACAAACTTCTGTCGAGCACCTGAGACAAATGAGCGCCATCAATCGCGGCTTGCTATCGGCGTACAAACGCTCCCCTGGCGTCGCGGAAGACGACCGCCCGCTGTCGTATCAGCGCCAGCAGGTCTTCGTCGGTGTGGAAAGCTCGACAATCCCTTGTGTTCGTAACGTCGGCCCCGGCCGCGTCGTTCCGGATGGTTTTAACCTTCGGGCAATGACCTTACAAAGAGTATTTTGATAAATAAAGGGAATTATAATAGTCAATATGATAAGATATTTTTGTTAAAAGCGGCATCGTGCGTCCGCGCTTACGCGGCACGGCTCCGGGAGTTGCGGGATAGGCGTCTATCAGGAAATCGGCGTTGTCTGCGGCAAGGCGGGCGGCAGTCTTCGGCGTCTGTGGGGCTGCGAGTGGGGACGGGCTGCACGGTTCCCGCGGTCGCGAGTCGTCTAATCAAGGGCGCGCCTTATCGTAATCGCTATTATTAACGTTATTTATCAGAAAGTTGCGCACCGGTGGACATCGAAACCGTCCGAACTTTACTGGAAGTCAATCGCACGCGCCATTTCGGCAAGGCGGCCGAGGAGCTCTTCATTACCCAGACTGCCGTCAGCGCGCGCATCAAGAAACTGGAAGAGACGCTTGGGGTCAGTCTGTTCGATCGTCAACGCCGCCACATCCAGCCCACTCCCGAGGGGCGACGATTACTCCGGCATGCGGAGTCCATGCTGGCGCTATGGCGCAAGGCGCGTCAGGACGTGGCGCTGGCGGAGCAATCCCAGAGACAACTCGCGGTAGGAGGAATAGTGAGCCTGTGGGACGTGCGTCTGCAGGATTGGGTACACCGCGTCCACAACACCCTCCCAGAACTGGCTCTCATCCTGGAAGCGTATGGCCACGACCGCCTCATGCGACGCATGATCGACGGCGCGCTGGACCTGGTTTTTGTATACGAGCCGCCCCAGCTCGAGGAATTCCTGATCGATCAGATCGCCAGTATTTCCCTGGTCATGGTGTCGAGCAAGCCAAAACTGACGACGGAGCAAGCTTTATCCGATTACATAATGGTCGATTGGGGGCAGATGCACGCCTTGCAACATGCGCGTCATTACCCGGACGCGCCGGCTCCGGCGCAACGGATTTCCCAGGGCAGCATCGCACTGAACTTTTTATTGGCCTGCGGTGGAGCGGCGTACCTGGCCGAACAAACGGTGGCACCGCTGCTGGAGAGCGGCCGCTTGTTTCGGGTGGAGGACGGTGTCGTCATCGAGCGCAGCGCCTTTGCCGTGTACCCGCGCCGCAGCGCGCGTCTGGAATTGATTTCGCAGGTGATCGATTACTTCGATACGAATTGATGTGAGTGGCGGCCCGGATGCCGGCATGTTCATGTCAGAGAATACGAATATCCGCCGCCACGGTCGGGCGACTTTTGCGCGTACGTCTAACGCCAAAAACGATGTTATTGTATCGATCGGAGTGTCAATTGCGGAGTCCGAGAAGTTGAAGACGACGAAACGCGGAGATCCGGGAGCGCTTCCCTCGGCGGCGAATCGTAACCCCGGCCTCAGACAAAAGCTCGTCGCCATAGCCGATAGTCCGCGGTTTCAAAGATGGATCATAGTGTTGATCGTTTTCAACGCTATTACCCTAGGACTGGAAACCTCGCACACGGTCATGGCTCGCAGCGGCGGTCTTTTGTTAGCGACGGACCGCGTCATTCTCGGCGTGTTCACCGTCGAGCTGCTCATCCGCATTGCGGCGCACAGAGGTGCGTTCTTTCGCGATCCTTGGAGCGTTTTTGATTTCATCGTCGTCGGCGTCGCGCTCGTACCCGCGACCGAAAATTTCTCCGTGCTCCGCGCACTCCGCGTCTTGCGGGTGCTCAGACTTGCGTCCGCTATTCCCCGGATGCGCCGAGTCGTCGAGGCGCTGCTCGCAGCGCTACCCGGTCTCGGTTCGGTAGTATCCATCCTCGGGCTGATATTCTACGTAGCGGGCGTCATGGCGACGCAGATCTTCGGCGACGCCTTCCCCGATTGGTTCGGCAGTCTGCCTCGAAGCATCTATTCCTTGTTTCAAATCATGACGCTCGAAAGCTGGTCGATGGGCATCGTGCGGCCGGTGATGGACGTGTATCCCTATGCGTGGGCGTTCTTCGTGCCTTTCATACTCATCGCCACGTTCACGATGTTGAACCTCTTTATCGCCGTGGTGGTGAATGCGATGCAGAGCCGCTATCACGAGATGGAGGCCGAGCAGGCGCAAGCGGCTCACGCCGAACGTGTCGGTCTGCTCGACGAGATTCGAGCGTTGCGTGCGGAAGTCCAAGAGTTGAGGACAACCCTCGTCGAATCAAAGAGACTGAAATGAGGATGGATTGCGAGTTTGTGGCGAATCTTTGATTATCCGCCCGGGGGGCATGCGGCCCCCCGCGCGGATAGGCATCCCCCGGCTATTAGGGCGACGGGACAGGTTTCAGGGCTAGACTTTCTTGCTGGCCTTCACGAACCCGTACTTGGCGTATATGTTCTGCGCGTCTTCCGTCGCCAGATACGCCAGATACTTGTCCGCATTTTCCTGGTTCTTGCCGTCGAGCAATTTACCGATGGCATAGCCTACTTTGTCGGCTTTGTTGTACGGCGCTGCGATGGGGACGCCATCAATAGCTCGGCCCTGGGCCTTTGCCTCGACCACTTCCGTAGTCCATACGATGCCGACGTCCGCTTCGCCTTTTTCGATCCGGTCCGGTGTCTCGCGATGGTGCCGTGAGGTGAACCATGTCTTGTCCGGCACCGCCCAGCAGCTCTTGCATTGAGCCCCTCCCGTGACCTTTTCGTGCAAACCCAGATCCTTCAACATTTCCGAGCCGTAGAACTTGAAGATTCCCTCGGTTAGTGGATTGGGATGCGACTGTACCAGGTCGTCACGGCCAAGGTCTTCTGCGCCCTTTATATTCTTTGGGTTTCCCTTAGCCACCATCAACTCGAGTTTGTTGTGAATGTAGATCATGTATTGATCCATGCGACCCTTGGCTTTGAGTTGCTTGAGGTGGCCCAGATTTACACTGGCGTAAATGTCGGGCTTCTGGTTGATTTTCTGACCTTCGACTTCGCCCTGTTTGAGCAGCTGACCCTTGAGAATCTGCCCCGGCGGAATAGTCTCGCAGAAAACGCTCTTCACCTCTGGATTTTTCTTCATGAAATCCTGAATCAATTCCTCCATTACCATGAATTGATTGCCGGCAAGATACATCACCAAATCGGCGCTGTAGCTATCGCTAATCTGTCCGTACTTTACCTCGCCACTTTGCAGGAACGTACGGTGATCATGCCCCTCGCCCACGTCTTTCGCGGCGACAGCGGTGCCGCTGACAAAAAACGAGCAAATCATCATGCTGGCTGTTACTAGAATTCTCACTTGAACCACCTCCTACTTTGGTAGATTTAGACGGCGCGAAACCGATTTCGGCTCGTCACCGATCGATTCTGCGCCGACTGAATTTTACATGGTATCCTGGTCAACCTGTCGGCGACTTAGGGTTTACCCTTAGACAGCTTCCACTCGATCACCATCGCCACCAAGCGGGATAAGGTGTTCGCCTCCATTTTTCTCATAACATGGGCGCGATGTGCTTCCACGGTCTTCAAGCTGATCGCAAGATCCCCCGCAATCCGTTTATTCGAGCGCCCCTGGACCACCGCATTCATAACCTCCTTTTCGCGCGGCGTTAACTGCGCAACTCGATTCGCTATCTCGCGGTGGCGATCCGTTTGCCTGCGCATTTGCGAGTGGTGCGCAATCGCCTCTTGGATCCTCTCGAGCAGCAATTGATCGTTGAACGGTTTCTCAATGAAATCAAAGGCACCCGACTTCATTGCACGAATGGCCATGGGCACGTCTGCATGGCCGGTAACAACGATGATAGGGATCGTAATAGACTCCGATCCGATCTTCTCCTGCAGATCCAAACCGCTCATACGCGGCATGCGCACGTCTAGCACGACACAACCCGCGAGATTTCTGTCATAGGCCCCAATAAACTCCTCGGCGCTGGCGCAGGTTATTACGGACAAGTCCACCGACTCCAACAACCAGCGCAAGGACCGGCGCACGGAGGCGTCGTCGTCGACCACATATACGACCGCGTCAAAAGACGGCTGGTTCATTCGCTTCTGTGATGGGTAAATCGAACCGGAAACAGGCTCCGCCGTTGTCGTTGTTTTCGGCGGTCAGCCTTCCGCCGTGCGCTTCGACAATGGAACGGCTAATGGAAAGTCCCATGCCCATGCCGTCATGTTTGGTCGTAAAAAAAGGGTTGAACGCTTGCTCTTGGTGAGCAGGTGACAAACCTGGGCCGGTATCGTGAATTGTCACTTCGACACTGTGATTCTGTGCAAGCGACGTGCCTACGCGCAACAATTTAGGTCTCGTGCTGGCATTGTCCATGGCGTCAATGGCATTGCGTGTCAAATTCAAAATAACCTGTTCGATCTGAATCACATCGGCAGTCACACTCGGTAGGCCCTCCTCCAAAAGCAGCGGCATCTCGACACCCCTGCGTTTGGTTTCGCTATCTATCATGCTTGCTACATTGCGAACGGCACTGTTCACATTCATCGGCACGCGACGTAACTCCCCCTTGCGAACGAACTCTCGTACGCGGCGCATCACTTCGGCGGCGCGCTCCGCTTCGGCGACGATTTCTTCCATCGCACCGACCAGTGAATTCGGTGACTCTTTCCCGGCGGCGAGACGACGCATGCAGCCGCGACTGTAATTGACGATTGCGGTCAGCGGCTGGTTCAACTCGTGGGCCAATCCGGAGGCCATTTCTCCCATGGTCGCCAGGCGAGAAACGTGCGCCAGCTCGTCTTGTCGCTGGCGTAGGCGCTCCTGTGCGCGGGCGCGCATCACGTACGCGGATACCCCAAACATCAGAGACATGGCCAAAGCCACGACAACGAACCAATACCAGTACTTGTTAATGACGCCGCTGAGTGTGATCCGACCCATCTCCTCGTAAGGTCCAATTGCTAAAGACTGAAACACCGCGTGCACAGACCCGTAATCCAGCGGAATGGTCCATCCGGCGTAGGTCCCGGCGCGTGCCACCGCACTGTCGCTTGGCAGAGTAAGCAATGCGATTGCCACCTGCTGCGCTAGATCGTGCGGCGTATGCCTTAACTTTGCGAACGGCCACTCGGGATAGAGGCGGGTGCTGTGGAGGAAAGGAAAGTTCGGCGCGCTGCGCCGGTTGAGCGCTTTGAACAAGCCAATGTCGGTTTTGCCTTCCTTAGCCATGCGTTCCAGGATGTCCGTTCTCACCGTGCCCGCATCCACGACTCCGTCACGAACCGCGTAGACGATGTCGTCTTGCGGAAATCCCGCATACTGAAGCGCGCGAAAGTCGCGAAAGGGATCAATTCCAATGTCCTGCAGCTCCATCCACGCCATTTGGAAACCCCCGAAGGCCTCGGGGCTGACGGCCAGGAAGGATTTGCCCTTCAAGTCTTCGAGCGTATTGATGTCCGATCTGTCGGCGCGCGTGAAAATGACAGCGCCAAACACGGTAACGGGTCTTCCTTCGCCCAGATTGCGCAACGTGGCGATTCGCGAGATTCCGTAGCGGGCCTCCAGGTCGACGTAGTTTCCCGGGTTTGTGAGAATGAAGTCCACTTGGCGTGTGGCCACCGCGGCGTCAATTCGATTCAAATCCAAAGGCACGATATTGAAGGAGCAACAAGCAATACTGCCGGTGAGATAGTCGGCGGTCGGTCCCCATCTCTTAACGCTCCGCTCGGGACCGCGAAACGCAAGGACGCCGATGGCGAGCTGTTCCGCGTTGGCACGAACGGGCGCCGGTAGCCATACCGTTAATACCAGCAGGACACCGATCTGCACAACTCGGCGATGGGTCACTTCTCGTATTCTCCGCGTAAGCATTCAAGGCCGTTCTGTTAGTGTGCCACAAATTATTTTCTTAGTGGCAGCCCGAATCGCTGGCAGCGAGCCATGATTGCACATCGGGCAC
>JBFGKR010000087.1:0-7348 GCA_041576575.1 Arenicellales bacterium
ATCCCGGTCACACCTTGAGGAATAAGGTCATAAGCAGAAACAGGCCGATGATCATGGCGAAGGCGTAGTGGTACACGTATCCGGTTTGAATATGACGCACGATCCCGGAAATCCAACCTACCATGCGAGCGGTGCCGTTGATCGCCCAACCGTCGATGACCCTCGCATCGCCGACTCGCCAGAATACGTCCCCTATGCGGCGCGCACCGCGTGCAAACACGCGTTCGTTGAATTCGTCAAACCCGTATTTGTTCATCAGCACGCGATAAACGACGCCAAATCGCCGCGCAACTTTTTCAGGAAGGTCCGGTTTATCGATGTACATCACCCAGGCGGCGACAGCGCCCACGAGAAACAACCAAAAGGGCGGAGCCAACATCCCGTGCAAGATCAAATCCAGCACGAGTTCAACGCCCGTAGCCTCGGGATGATCACTGGCAAGCTTCGCCAGAGTATCGTGATGGGGCAAGACTTTTAGCGAGTCTCCAAAAAATCCTCCAAACAACATCGGTTCTACGTACCAGGCACCGAAGACGATGGACGGAATCGCCAACAAGACCAATGGCACAGTCACGACCCACGGAGATTCTTTGACATGCCTGCGCACCTCCTGATCCATACGTGGGCGGCCGTGAAAGGTGAGGAACAACAACCGAAAGCTGTAGAAAGCGGTAACGAAGACGCCTGCCGTCAAGGCGACGTACGCAAATCCCGCCGCCGGCAGATCGGATTTATGCACCGCCTCGATAATCGCGTCTTTCGAAAAGAAGCCGGAGAAACCCGGAAATCCGACCAGGGCCAGCGTGCCGATGATGGCGGTGAGGTAAGTAATGGGCATCGGCTTGCGCAGACCACCCATGGAACGCATGTCTTGTTCGTGGTGCAGTGAGATAATCACCGATCCCGCGGCCAAAAAGAGCAGCGCCTTGAAAAACGCGTGAGTGGTGAGATGAAAAATTCCCGCAGCGTACGCGGATGCACCCATTGCTACGGTCATGTAGCCAAGTTGCGATAAAGTGGAATACGCCACTACGCGCTTGATGTCGTTTTGAACCAGTCCGATAAGAGCCATAAAGAAGGCCGTGATGGCACCGACCACCATAACCACGTTGAGCGCGGTTTCCGAAAGTTCGTACAGCGGCGACATTCTCGCCACCATGAAGATTCCCGCTGTAACCATCGTCGCAGCGTGAATTAGGGCCGAAATTGGCGTTGGGCCCTCCATCGAATCCGGTAGCCAAACGTGCAGTGGGACCTGCGCGGACTTACCCATGGCACCGATGAACAGCAGCAGACATATGGCCGTAATCCACACCCCGTCGGCTTGTGGCGCAACTGAAAACACCACCGAATAATCGAGACTTCCGAACAGATACGCGACGGCGGCGACGCCGAGAAGAAATCCCAAATCGCCGACGCGGTTGACGAGGAATGCCTTGAGGTTAGCGGCAATTGCCGACTCCCGCTGAAACCAGAAACCGATCAGAAGATAGGACACCAGACCGACGGCTTCCCAGCCGAAGAAAAGCTGCAGAAAATTATTCGACATCACCAGCATCAGCATGGAAAAGGTAAATAAGGCGATGTAGCTGAAAAAGCGCTGATAACCTGGGTCATCCTGCATGTAGCCCACAGTGTAGACATGCACCATGAACGATACGAACGTCACTACGGCCATCATAGTGGCGCTCAATTCGTCAATGAGGAAACCGATCTCGAAGGGTATTCCATCGCTAATCGCCCATGTGTAAATCGGACCATTGAATTTATTTCCATCCAGCACATCGACGTAGACCACCAAAGACAATGCGAAGGATGCTGCAACTGCGAGAATAGTGACTGTGTGCGCACCTGCACGGCCGATTTGTTTTCCGAAGACACCGGCAATAAAAGAGGCAACCAGACAATTCAAGGGAATCGCCAGATAAATCAACTTCATGTTCTCAAACATATCTTGTTATCCCTTCAATGAATCCAGATCTTCTACGTTTACGGAATGCTGATTGCGGAATAAAACGATCAATATCGCCAATCCGATGGCGGATTCCGCTGCCGCGACGGTGAGAATGAAGAACACGAATACCTGGCCCGCGGTATCACCGTGATAGTGAGAGAACGCCACAAAGTTGATATTGACCGCAAGCAACAACAGCTCGATGGCCATGAGGATAATGACAACGTTCTTTCGATTCAGAAATATCCCAACGACACTCAACGCGAACAAGATCGCACCAAGGATCAGATAATGGGAGAGCGGTATCAACGTTATTCTTCCTTCCTGCGTTCGGCAGCCATTTTTACAATGCGAATACGATCGTCGCGGTTCACCGCGACCTGCTTGGCGGGGTTTTGATATTTGGTCTCCGGACGTTTGCGCAGTGTCAACGCAATAGCTGCAATAATGGCAACCAGCAAAATCAAGGCTGCAATCTCGAACGGATAAACGTAAAACGTGTAAAGCAACCGGCCTAGTTCCTTGGTGTTGCTGTAATCGGCGCCGCGAGGCTCGGGACGCGGTAGGTTTTGCTCGCTAAAGCTTTCGGTGCTGAGCACGATGGACATCTCCAGCACCATTAACACTGCGATCAGGGCGCCGATGGGCAGGTATTCGCCAAATCCCTCGCGCAATCGGGCAAGGTTGACGTCCAGCATCATAACAACGAATAGAAACAAAACCATGACCGCGCCGACGTAGACCAGCACCAGCACTATGGCCAGAAATTCGGCTTCCAGCGTCATCCAGATACAAGCGCCGCTGACAAAAGCCAGCACCAGGAACAACGCAGATTTCACCGGATTACGGATGGTAATCACCATGGTGGCGGCGAATATCAATACCGCAGAGAAAAAATAAAACGACAGTTGTGTGAATGACATTAGAATTATGTTGTTATGTTTATTGGTCGTTTTTGTGATGGGTTCTAAGCTTTGAGCACCTGCTACATGCGCGTACTATTCTCCGTTTTTGCGCCAACTCTTTCCATCAGAGAATACGCGGCCGCCGTCACCGGTAGGGTGCATCGGCGCTGCGGGCCGCCGCGATTTCTTGCTCGTACTTGTCGCCGATAGCTAAAAGCTGCTCTTTAGTAATAATGTTTTCGCCGCGATTTTCAAAATGAAATTCGTGTATATGCGTTTCGACAATGGAATCCACCGGACACGCTTCCTCGCAAAAGCCGCAGTAGATGCATTTAAACAGATCAATATCGTAACGGGTTGTCCTGCGGGTCCCGTCCTCACGTTCCTCTGATTCAATAGTAATAGCCGCGGCCGGACATACGGCCTCGCAAAGTTTGCACGCAATACATCGCTCTTCGCCGTTGGGATAGCGGCGCAGCGCGTGCAGCCCTCTGAACCGCGGTGATTTCGGCGTCGTCTCCTCTGGATATTGCACCGTTATCTTTCTCGCAAACAGGTGCCTTCCAGTGACCTTCAACCCTTTGAGCAATTCCCACAACAGGAAACTTTGAAATAATTGCTTCACTCGCGCGTTCATGCCGATCGATCCGGATCAGTGAAACCAGTGCCCGAAAGGGGTCAAGAACATGAAAAAACCCATGACCCCGATCCACACGAGGGTGATCGGTATAAAGACCTTCCACCCCAAGCGCATGATCTGGTCGTATCGATATCGCGGAAACGTCGCCCGAAACCACAAAAAGAAAAAAAGAACGAGGGCGGTTTTGCCGATAAACCAAACCAGGGGTGGCACCACCGTAAACGGGGTGTTGATGGGCGCGTGCCACCCACCGAGGAACATTACGGCGGTCAATGCGGAAATCAAGAGTATATTTGCGTATTCAGCCAAGAAAAACACCGCAAACGTCATCCCCGAATACTCCACGTGAAACCCCGCGACGAGTTCCGATTCGCCCTCAGCCACGTCAAAGGGCGCACGGTTCGTTTCCGCCACACCGGAGATGAAGTAGACCAGAAACAACGGAAACAAGGGCCATATGTACCAGTCCAGTACGCTGCCGGATTGTCCGCGAACGATCTCCCCTAAATTCAGGCTCCCGGCCGCCATGAGCACGCCGACGAGGGCGAACCCCATGGCGATTTCATACGCCACGATCTGCGCGGCCGAACGCATCGCGCCGAGAAAGGCGTATTTCGAATTCGAAGACCATCCGGCAATGATCACTCCGTACACGCCCATGGATGTCAACGCGAGAATATAAAGCAAGCCGGCATCGAGGTCGGCTAGAATTAGCGTGTCTGAAAACGGTATCACCGCCCACGCCGCCACAGCCGTAGTAATCGCTATCACGGGCGCAAACTGGAACAAATAGGGATTCGCATTCGTGGGAATCAAGGGCTCTTTGAGCAGCAACTTGAAGGCATCGGCGATAGGCTGCAGCCAGCCTCGCGGACCTACACGATTAGGGCCGATGCGGATTTGCATGTATCCGATCAGTTTACGCTCTGCGTAAGTCGTGTACGCGACCGCCAGCATTAGCGGCACCAGTATCACCACGATTTTCACGAGGCTGATCAAGACGAACTGAATCCAGTCCGGCCAACCCTGCATGAATCCTAGGATCAGCTCCATCCGGTCACATCCTCACGATCCGGACCATACCGACACCACCAAGGGGGGCGGTCTCCGCGTATCCCGAGGGGATGTACACGCAATTTGAAGGCACCCGCTCGTCAACCATCAATTCGAGCTCCACGCTTGATTCACCCATGTGCGCGTATATGCGCTCGCCGTGGCCCACCGATAATTTACTCGCTTGCTCGGAGTTCATATAAGCCGCAGGTTTCAGCGTATCCGTGGTCGCCTGCAAAGCCGGGGCCCGGCGCACAAAGGGATCGACCCTGTATAGCGGCACATCCACAATCCTCTGCACATCGATGTCTTTTCCATTCCCCCGCTGCGTTGGCTCATCGAAACGACGCTCGCCTCGGGGGGTTGTCCCTGAATTCGGTTCCCAGCTCAGCTCTGCACGAACTTCGGCCGACGAGACGTATTCGAAATCCGGCCGCTCCAGTAAATTTCCCAGAACCCGCAGCACCTTCCACAGAGGCCGCGCTTCCCCTTTTGGTGTTACCGATCCAGCGACTGATTGTGCGCGTCCCTCGCAGTTTACGTAGGTGCCGGAGGTTTCCACAAATGCCGCGACGGGCAACAAGACGTCTCCCGGCAGACTTGGATCGCTGTCAAACGCCGACAGGCGCACGACGAACTCGGCCGATGCGATGGCGTCCGTTGCGGCGCGGCTCTCCAAACAGTCGAATTCGGGTTCTACGCCCATCAGCAAGTAGGCCTTACGGGGATCGCGAACCATGCCCAAAGCGTGCATGCCGCCGTCATCGATATCGTAACCGTTCGGTCCGCGGTGCGGTACGCAACCCGCAATCCATGCCGCCGCGCCGTTTGCCTCCGGAAGTACGCCGATACGAGCACCGGTTCGCGCCTGTATGGCGTGACTCAATCCCCGAAGTACCGAGAACCAGGGGCTGGCCTGGGCCGAGGGACCCAACAATATATGCGCCTGGTCTCCGGTCTGTCTCAGCGCATCGGCCATCGCGCGTGCGTCGGCCGTGGGAGAACCGGCGACCCACGCGTGCAAACCATGGGGAAGATTATCGCCGTCATACAGCGACGCAGCCACAGCGGCAAGCGCAAAGGGCAGCTCACCGGGCGCCACTGTCGTCTTGTTGTGGAGATCAAAATGAAAGGAATAATCCATGCTGTTCAAGGCCATGATCCTTGCGCCACGCAGAAACGCCTTGCGCACGCGTAGACCCAGCAACGGCTGTTCTTTGCGTATATTGGAGCCGACCAAAAAAACGGTTTTGGCCTGTTCCAACTCCTCGATCGAGGAACCCAGTGAGGGGTACAAGGGTGCAGTATCGTCGTCGCTGAAATCGGTCTGGCGTAAGCGATGGTCGATATTGTTGCACCCCATCGAGCGCAATAATTTTTGCGCTAAGAAAAATTCCTCCAACGTCGATGTCGGTGCGACCAAGGCGGCGAGCTGCTCGGCGCCATGGTGCTGCAGCACGGCCTTTATGCCGCGGACCGCGGCTCTCAGAGCGGTCTCCCAGTCCGTCGTGCGCCATTGACCGGCTTCCCGAACTTTCGGCGTCAGCAACCTGTCCCGGCTATTGAAGGATTGATAACTAAATCGATCGCGGTCGGATATCCAACATTCGTTTACGGCCTCGTTCGTACGGGGCAACACCCGCTTGACGATGTCGCGGAGAGCGTGAATCTCCAGGTTGGCCCCGACGCAATCGTGCGGGCTGACTCCGCAACTGCTGATCAGCTCCCAAGCACGGGCAGTGAAACGGTAAGGCTTGTTGGTCAGCGCGCCTACCGGACACAGGTCAATCATGTTGCCGGAAAGCTCCGAGTTGACGGTGTGGCCGACGTAGGTGCCGATCTCCATGTGCTCGCCACGTCCGATGGCCCCTAATTCCATGATTCCGGCCACTTCCTGCCCGAATCGGACACAGCGGGTGCAGTGGATGCATCGGGTCATTTCGGTGGCGATCAGGGGGCCGATATTGTTGTCCTTGACCACTCTTTTCTTCTCGCTGAACCGAGACACATCGTTACCGTAACCGAGGGCCTGGTCCTGCAACGGGCATTCACCTCCTTGATCTCACACCGGACAATCGAGGGGATGGTTGATGAGCAGGAACTCCATCGTGCCTTTTTGTGCTTCCACCGCTAGCGGTGACGCGGTGAACACCCGCATTCCGTCGACAACCGGCGTGGCACAGGCGGGCATCGGCTTTGGGGCCTTCTCCACTTCGACCAAACACATACGGCAGTTCGCCGCGATTGACAGTTTGGAGTGGTAGCAAAAACGGGGAATGTAGATTCCGGCCTCGTCGGCGGCCTGAATCACCATCTGCCCTGCTGGGACTTCCAGTATCTTGCCGTCAATTTCAATCGTTGGCATTCAATGACCCTTCAAGAGATCGCCGTGCCTGCCTGCCGAAGCGGCGTCGTTCGCCTTGTCTTAGCGGTTACCATGGCCTCGAACTCATGGCCGAAATGCTTGAGAAAACTCTGCACCGGCCACGCCGCGGCGTCTCCCAAAGCACAGATCGTTCGGCCCTCGATGCGGTTGGCTACGTCCATCAACAGGTCCAGATCCTCGGGTCTGCCCTTCCCGCTGCGAATGCGGTGAATGGTGCGGTACAGCCATCCGGTACCCTCTCGACAGGGCGTGCATTGGCCGCACGATTCCTCGTAGTAGAAGTAAGCGATGCGCTCTAGTACGCGCACCATGCAGGTGTCCTCGTCCATTACGATAACCGAGCCGGCCCCCAGCATGGACCCCGCTTTGGCCAACGAGTCATAATCCATGTTACACCCCATTATGATGTC
>JBFGKR010000088.1:0-7345 GCA_041576575.1 Arenicellales bacterium
GAGCCCGAGCTGCGCACTCGCCCGTCACCGTCGCAAGTCTGTAGAGCGCCGACCGATTCGCGGAACTAGGGACGCGGCGTCCCTGCCGGCCCCCACCAAGTGGTGAGGTGGTGTCCCTATCAGTCCCCACAGACCAGAGAGGCGGTATCCCTACCGGCCCCCACCCGTCTTTCCTGGAGGGGTTACATTAGCGAAGTGGACGCCGATTTTCTGCGGTATGCGTCACGTTCAGAATGTGACACATTTACACTCGTGGATCGGCATCGCACAAATCTGATGATGAATCCGACCCCACATCCGCTAAAGTTCCTTCGAAAACGGCCGATAACAGCAAGGGGAGGGTGTAAACCCGGCCCAGCGTAGGCAATCCATTTAAGGGGAAGGTGTATGATTTCCGGAATCGGAAATTTTCCGTTCGTATCCATCGTGGGCCCGTTTAGAAACGACGCCCGCGCGCAGCCCTTACGCCTGCCGGAGCCGACTGTTCGGGCCGATGAATTGAAACACGCGTTCCGCGGCATCGTCTCGCTTCGCGAATCGCTCGAGGAGCTGATCGAGGCGCTGGGCGTGCGGCGGGTGGCCGGTACGGCGCTGCCCGCGGCGGTGAGCTCCAAGGTCCTGGGTCTCAACATGAACGCCAACCCTGCGCAAAACGTGCTCACCGCCCCCGAGATAAACGCCACACCGACATCGATTGCGCCCTTCGGGCCGTCCTTCGTCGGTCCCTCCACCGCCCTGCCCAGCGTAGACGGCGCCTACACGGGGAACACGGACGAGACCTTCACCTTCAAGGCACAGGACAACGGAACCATCGGCGGCGCGCAGCAACTTCGCTTCGAGGTGCGAAACGGCGCGAATCAAAAGGTCGACCAGATTGTGATCCCTGCCAACACGCCGGCGGAGACGCAATTCGTCCTCGGTAACGGTCTGGTGGTGTCGTTCTCGGGGGGCGATGTGGTCAAGAACGACAGCTTTCAGGTGCAGGCGTTGGCAAGCGTCGGCAGCGTCGTGAATCCCGATAAGCCCTTCAACGGCGTAGGCAACGACAGGCCGAATTTTGAGTTCGGCAAATCCGTCGCTGCAGGCAGCTTCGACGTCAACGGGACGACGATACAGGTGTTTGCCGACGACACCATCAATACGGTCCTGGGCCGCATCAATCAATCGAGCGCCGGCGTCCTGGCGGAATTCGACCCTGCCGGTGAGTCGATTCGGTTGACGCAACTGGAATCGGGAACTTTGTCCTTTACGTTGGAGAACGACACCTCGGGATTCCTCGCCGCGACCAAGCTCGGTGGGGCCAGCGATCTCATATTCACCACCCTGACCTCGGGTGAGGTCAACGCCACCCCGACTTCATTGGATCCCTTCGGTCCCGCCTTTCAAGGCGCCTCCACGTCGTCGGCGACCGTCACCGGCGCGTACGCGGGAAGCACCGACGACACCCTGACCTTCGAGGTCACCAAGGGCGGCGGTATCGGCGGAAACGACCAGATGAAACTGGACGTGTTGGACGGGACGCAGACGAAGATCGACCAGATCGTAATCAATCCAGGCACGCCCGCCGACACCGTCTTCACCTTGGATAACGGCCTCCAAATATCTTTCTCCGCCGGCGACCTGGTTAAAGGCGACAGCTTTACCGTCAACGTGTACGCGACCGTCGGCAGCGTGGTCGATCCGGACAAGCCGTTCAACGGCGTCCGCAACGACAGCCCCAATTTCGAGTTAGGCAAATCCGTCACCGGGGGCAGCTTCAGTATCAATGGGGTGTCGATCGACGTGTTCGAAAACGATACCATCCACACCGTGTTGGATCGCATCAACGCCTCGGGTGCGGGCGTCCAGGCAAGGTTTTTTGCCGGTTCCGAGATCGTGCAGCTCAGGCAAACCACACCGGGTCCCGTCGATATTGCCGTCGGCAACGACACCTCGGGTTTTCTCGACGCCGTCAAGCTGCTGGGCAGGACTCCGGAATTGGGCACGTACATACCCAGCGATCCCAACAACACGCTCTCCGGCTTGAGTCAGTTCTCCGGCGTCACCGCAGGCACGTTCACCGTCAACGGCGTCTCCATCGGTGTGGACCCGGACAACGACACGCTTCTCGACGTCCTCGATCGCATCAACTTCTCCGGGGCGGGCGTGGACGCGGTGCTCGATCCTTCGGGGAGCCATGTGCGCTTCCTGGCCTCCGACGCTACGACGCCCATCGTGCTTGCCGACGGCGACGCGAACTTCTTCACCGCCTTGGGCATCAACCCGGGGACTTACGCGCCGACGATCAGCAAGGAAGGCGCAAAGGTGCGCGCGCACAGGGCCGCCGAGCTGTTAACGGACGCAGCCGACGCTTTCAACGGCCTGTATCGGCAAGCGGCGCAGTCGTCGCTGGTGCTCGGCATACGCAACGACCTCCAATCGATTATCGGCGCTGCTTTTGAAAAGGACGGCTCCCTATTCCGCACCGATTTCGGCATCTCCTTCGATTTCCGCCAACAATCCAATTACGTCTTCTCCTTTTTCGGCAGCGAGCAGGCCAGTTTCAAGAGTGCATTCCGCCGCGACCCCGACGCGGTGCGTGAATTTTTTCTGGAGCCGCGTTCGCGCGACGAGCCGGGGTTTGCGCAAAAGCTGATCGATCGCCTGCAGGCCGCCGAATCGGATATCAAGAACAAGTTGGGATCCGTAGGCCTGTTCGTCTCCGTCGTGGCCTGAGCGCAGCCAAGACGGGCGCATTGGACCTGACCGACAATGCCCTGCGCGTGCGCGCGATGGCTATTTCTGCGGGCGCTTGAATACCGCGATCAAGCACGGGTCGCCGTATTCGTCGTTCGTTCCGACGTTGATGAAATTCACCAACTCCCAGCGCTGCTTTCCGGCGTTGCGGATCGCTTCTATGAATCGGTGCGCCTCGCTCTCGCACTGCACCGCGACCTCCGGTCCCGTCTGCGCCGGATGGAAACGATATTCCCACGTCGTCGCCGCCGCACTCGGCGCGATCTGAATCGGTTTTTCAAGATTAAACGTCGGCTCGCCCGTGATGGTGATTTCTATGGGCTCGGCGAGCACGGAATAGGCGAAGCACACACTCGTTGCGACGGCGTAAAGTACAACCCGACGACGTGCTGTCATATCATATCCCCTCAGGATGAAGCCACATAGTCACTATAGACCGCTTTGGCGGACGAAGCGCTGATTCGGAAACCGACCTGCTATCTGCGCTCCACTCGAGTGGGAAATACAAGTTGCGCTTCGGCGTGAAACGCCTGTCGTTCCGTTTGCTTCGTAGGCAATGCGTATCGATCGAGTCAAGTCAGAGTTTCTCCAGGATACGTTTGTCTTGCTCTTTTTTTTCTTTTTCCCTGGAACTTGTTTCTTTATAGGTGACGACGTGCTGGATCGTGCCGTCGTTGCTCCAAAGCAAGGCTGAGATCGTGGTGTCGTAAGTCTCCCATTCCGCAGCGTACGACAAATGGCCCAGGGTCAATGCCTTGCCCCATTCCGATTCGCTGTTGCGATAATCGTTGTTGGTCCAAATAGCCCGGTCTATTTTGGGACTTCCGTACTTCCTTCGTAAAAGATCTTTCAACACATTGTAATCATCGATGTAGGCGTTGTTGTCGTTGTGCCGGGACTGATTGTGATAAGAGCCTTCAATCAGCCGGTCATTACGAAATGTATACACGATGTATACGTCGATTTCCGCAACGCGCCCCTGATAAATGAGACTCTTGCGGTGATCACCGACCAGACTGGCTGTTTCCTTTTTTTTCACTAAATCGGCGGATTCGCCCCAGGAAAATCCCCTGAAGTCCGAGGCGAGCAGTAACTGCGGGATCGATAATATGGCTAGCAGCAAAACCGAATGGTGCCGGACATCGAGCCGTCTGTGTTTCGAACGCGTGAGTCGTTCCATGTAGGTAAAATGTCTCTTAGGAAATTACAACTCAAGCTACATCATAGTTCAGTTTTCAAAGCGCCATCAGGCAGGGTTCTAACGCGGATTTTTTTGGTAGCTTAATCAAAGGTTTATCCTATTTCAGTGGAAAGCACAACCATCACGATTCACCGCCGCGGCAACGTAACCGCGAACGCCTGGCTGTTACAAGAGTCGATTACGACTAAATCATGTCTTGGGGACCTGCCGTAGAGCAAGACGCAATGCACTGATCTGTGTGGTTACTCAGTTGCAACAGATCTGACTCACCGCTTTGCGCGGTCGTACGCGTCGCCGCCGTTACGTAAGCGTTTTCACATTACCCGTCCGGTGAAATCGTTTACGCACAACGGTTAGCGATCGTATTCGCAACACCTGCAAACCCCTACGAGCCCGCCACATTCTGTATTCGTGTATACGAACTGTAACAACATGTTTACATTCGCTTGCATTTTATAAGTTCTCCGTGAAGAAACACCGCCAACCCTCTCACGATTAGCGGTTTTCTTACTTGCAGCGCATCTCTCGGACAAGACTGTAGCAGGTCGTCTGTTACTTATTTGTTACACGCGTAGCCTTTGTTTTTGCGTCTCAGTGCGGATTAAGGATATGGATCAGAGCCTTATGAGGCTGGCATACGGTTTGCATCGGCTGTGCTGTCGCTGCGTGGGAGGTAGAGGAGCAGCAGTACTAAGGAGAACACGCCCTTTGAATGCGGCGATATCGACGTAGCAATCGTGAACAATCTTGAGGAATTTTTTATGAAGAATCTGCAGATGAAGTTACAACGTGCCAAACGGGCATTGATGGACAAGCAAAAAGGCCTGACCACCGTCGAGTACGCGGTAGCCGGCGCCCTGGTCGCGGCGACGCTCGTTGCTGCATTCCAAGCGCTGGGTTTACAGGTTGAAGCCGTTATCAACTTCTTGACCGGTGAGATCGCACCTCCGGCAGCGTAGTAATTAATCGAGCATAGGAGGCTGATTGTAGCTAACGTTGGATACGCGGGCGGGCGCCCGAATCGCTCGCAGAACGGGCGCCCGTGGCGCATCCGCTTCGACTGCTGCAAGACTGCGGGCCGTGGAGAGTTAAGACGTTGCGGCCTGTGCGCCCGTAGGGGTTTTTTCGTGAAGGCAGGGAGACGGTGTATGCGGACTTCGATGAACGGTAAGACGGCCAAGCTCTTTCCGGCGCCCCCTTGGGACTGCCGGAAGAGGCAAAAGGGAATAACCACAGTGGAGTACGCCGTAGCGGGTGCGCTGGTCGCCGCGGCACTCCTCGCAGCGTTCGACGCCCTGGGAATTCAAATCGGACAGCTGATCGACTTTCTCTCAAATGCGATGGATATTTGATGGGCGCGTGCGGACTCCGGAAGCATCGACTGAAATTATCCAACTCATCGCCGTTTGAGTCCGCGCACGGGTCGGTGTTCTTCGCGACACGGGGCGCCGCTTTTATGAACACGCCAATCCACTTTGGGGGTTGCCGGACAGAGGTGCACGGATGAATGACGCAGTAACAGGTGGTTCAATCGCGACCGCGGGTGCGCCGTCGGCGCTCCCCCTGCAACACGAGGGCCTGATCGCGGACGCCGCTGCCGCGCTCGTTCCGCGACCCTCCAGTATCGAAGAGACCGGTCTCAGCGAAGCGTTCTTGTCGGACCTGGCAATCAAGCATCTCTACAGATCCGGGGTGCTGGACCTGCACGAACTCATGGATCGCCTGGCGCTGGCCAGCTTCGTGCTCGATCCAGTGATCGCTTTTTTGCGCAATGAGTCTTACGTTGAAGTCCTGCAAGCGAAACACAACGGTGTACCGCGTTACGCGTTGACGGACAGGGGCCGGCGAGCGGCTATCGAGGCGTTCGAAATGAGCGGCTACGCGGGACCGGCGCCGGTGCCGTTGGACGTCTATCGCCGTGTCGTGCACGCCCAGTCGGTGCGCTCCGTGAAGGTGACGCGCAACGACGCCCGGAACGCCTTCAAAGACGTGGTTGCACGCCCCGGACTCATTGACCGATTGGGGACCGCTCTCAACTCGGGACGCGCAGTATTTCTATATGGACCGGCCGGCACCGGCAAGACTTTTCTCGGCAGCCGGATGGTGCGCATGCTCAGCGACCACGTTCTTGTCCCGTACGCCGTCATGGTGGATGAGCGCGTTTTACAATTCTTCGACCCTTCCGTACACCGACGCACCGACGAGGCGCCCCGGCAACAACTGATGCTGAACGAGGGCTACGATGCGCGATTTGTGCGTTGCCGCCGACCCGAGGTCGTGGCCGGCGGTGAGCTTACCCTGGACATGCTGGAGGTGGAATACGATTCCGCCACCCGTCAGTACCACGCGCCACAGCAATTTGTGGCGAACAACGGGCTGTACATGATCGACGATTTGGGCCGGCAACGCGTGACCGTCGACGCGCTTTTGAATCGCTGGATTACACCCATGGAGGAGGGACGCGATTTCCTCACCCTGGGCGCCGGGCAGCGCTTCGAGGTCCCGTTTGATGTGATACTGATCTTCTCCACGAATTTGAATCCCCTCGACTTGGCTGACGAGGCATTCCTGCGCCGGCTCGGCCACAAAGTGCGGTTCGATTACGTCGACGCCGAGCAGTATGGAGTCATTTGGCAGCGCACGTGCGCCAAGCTGGGTTTGGATTACGATCGCGAGCTGCTCCGCCAAATTTTCGGTCTCTATCGAGACGAGGACAGGCCGTTGCTTCCGTGTCACCCAAGAGATCTGTTGAGCAGTGTCGTCGATCGTCTCACCTATGAAGAGCGATCGGGTCGCGGTGGAATTTCCGTGGAGCAGTTACGCGAAGCTTGGAACAGTTATTTTGTCTCCCTCGACAAAGAGCAAGAGTATTGATCGGAGGTTATCTACATGAAGTTCAAGACAGTTTCTGTGTTGTTCCTGGCGCTGATGCTGGCGGGCGGTGCTGCCTGGTTCGCCAATCGATGGATCCAGCTTCAGGTGACCCCGGTTTCGGCTGGCGGCAGCCCGACGGCCTTCATCGTAGTTGCGGCGCAAACCATACCCATGGGTCAGAAAATCGTCGATACGCACCTGGAGTTGGCGGGTTGGCCCGCGGACAGGACGCCCGAGGGGGCATTTACCCAGATAGAGGAGATAAAGGGACATGTGGCGATGCAGACCATCTACGAGGGTGAGCCGATACTGAACAAGCGCATTGCGGAACACTCGAAGGGAAGCACCTTGTCCGCAATCATCGGCAAGCACAAGCGCGCGGTGACGGTGCGCGTCAACGATGTCATTGGAGTCGCGGGTTTCGTTCTTCCTGGAAACAACGTGGACGTGCTGGGGGCAACCACCAAGGTGAGAGGCAAGGTTTCCGTTAAAACCATACTCCAGAACGTCAAAGTGCTCGCGGTCGATCAGACC
>JBFGKR010000089.1:0-7200 GCA_041576575.1 Arenicellales bacterium
GCTCTGAACCGGTGCAGGTGCAGGGACTTTGCGGTAGGAACAGAGGGGACTTCGTGCGGCGTTTTGTTTCTAACCGGGAATCGGGCGGGATCGGTGTACAATACTCTTCAATTGGATCTATAAAGACGATTCTGGAGATCGAGCCGTGAATTTTCCTCCGCCGTTTTATCGCTGGCGACCGCATCCGTGGCACGGTCTGGAGGTCGGGCCGAACCCCCCTAACGTGGTGCACGCATATATCGAGATCACACCGATCGACTCGATGAAATATGAGCTGGACAAGGTCACCGGATATTTGCGCGTGGACCGACCGCAACGAACGTCCTCGCTGCCGCCCACACTGTACGGAATCGTTCCGAGGACGTACTGCGGCGCTCGAGTCGGTTCTCTCATGGAGCACACGCAGAGAGGCGACGGCGACCCGCTCGACATCTGCGTGGTCAGCGAGAGGCCGATCAATCAATCCGAGGTCATACTCGACGCCCGGGTTGTTGGTGGTCTGCCTATGAACGATCATGGTGAAGCGGACGATAAGATCATCGCCGTGCTGGAAAATGATCCGGTTTGGGACGGCGCAAACGACGTACACGATCTGCCCGAGGTGATCGTCGAACGCCTGCGGCATTATTTCATCACATACAAATTGAAGCCGGGAGAAAAGTCCGGCGTATCCATCGATCGCGTCTACGGGCGCGAGCACGCGTTGCAGGTCATTCTTGCGTCCATAGCGGACTATGAGGAGGAATACGGAAGCTGAGGTTCTTCTCGAGGCCCGGCTTCGATCTCCGGTGCCCGTGCATTCGGGTGCGGAAAAAAAAAGACGTCGGAGTTGGATGGCGCGTCCTCTTGTCGTTTTTGTGGGGGTATCGAAACGAAAAAATGGGTTTCTGAACCGGCGGGAAATACGCCACTGCGGGCTCCGCGTCCAGCGGCCTTGGTACGTAGCCGTCAATCAGCGGCGTGGACACGACGGGCCGACGACGGTCCTCATGTTGACGCCGGCGCGGATCAAGGACTCCCATGGGACCATATGCGCCAGTCGTTGCCCAGGGCGTGATCGAACACGTTCGAGCGGGGACAAAAATGGACGAGCGCCTGAATCTCTGGCCGACCGGCGCGGGATTGGTGTTCGGCGCGGGTGGCGTTCCCGTTCTTGCGTCCTCCCCGGCGTCTTCGATTTCATCCTGATTCGGACCTCCCGGAAAACTTACGCAACGTTGGCGGCCATCCCCGTAGCGGTGGGGGGCAGACCCTAGAAGCTTTGAATGGGGCGTCGGTCGCCGATTTTCGCTCGGCGCGATCGCGGCGACCAATCCCGATTTTGCGATTCGAAGATATGCGAAGACGCCGCCTTGGCCTGCGTCCATTACCGGGACATTACTCTATCCCGCGTGGGTTCCGGTCCGAGTTTCAGTCGCCGGAATCGGATTTCTCCAGCGTTTCTTCTTTGCCTTTGTCGTTCACGGTGACGAGTTTCACGGTACGTCGCCAGACTCGATAAATATACTCCAGGACCTTCCGCGCCCGCTCAACGTCCAGACCCGTGCCGTCTACATCGTGGTCGTGTTTCAGGACCAGCGTTCCGTCTTTTTGAATGTCCTGCACCACGACCCTCGGCGCGGCGAAATTAAACTTCGGCGCCAGTATCGATTCACGCAACTCGTTCATGTCGGATTCCACAACCTTGATTTCGCCATTCGCGCGGGCGACGTAGCGGAACAACTCCAGTTCGTTCGCGAGATCTTCCGTGAGGTAGTTGCGAATGAAACCGAAGTCGTCTTCCTGCGTCATGGTACGCCGTGCGCCGTCGATTCCATGCTCTTCAACAATGTGGTTCCACAAAACAAAACCTATATGGTAGGGATTAATTGCAAGTGCGACTTGTTGCTCGCCGGCGTAAGGCCGAACGACGTCCGAATGTGTCTTCATGGCATCCAAATAAAACTGCTCGGGAATGAAGCTCGCTTCACGTAGCAGCCTTGCGTGCCAATACGACGCCCAACCTTCGTTCATAATTTGACAGGCGAATACTGGATAGAAGTAGAAAGACTCTTCGCGGACCGCGAGAAAAACATCGCGTTCCCAATCTTCCAACTCCGGTGCATATTGAGCAATGAACCAAAGAAGATCCCGTTCCGGATGCGGGGGAATGGGAGCGCTCTTTCCCGGTGGCAAAGGCTCCCTGCCGCGTGGTCTTTCACCCGGCAACTCATCGAAGCGTCTTCGGAAGACGCCGCGGTCCGGTAGCGGGGCCGTCTCCACGGTTCCCGGATAAAGCGGTCGACGCAAGTCTTTATCGATGTCTATATGCGGTTCCAACGCCAGCGCGGCATCCAGGACTTGCTCCACTCGCACGGCACCGTGTTTCTCAATGGCCGCCTCGATGCCGCGCGCATGCGTCGCCGCCTGCTCCACCAAATGATACCCTTCTTGTTCTTGCACGCGTCTGAACAAGTGGTTGTTCTTGGAAAAGTCTGCGTGTCCCAGAACGTGGGCGATCACCAGCGTGTTCTCGATAATCGAATTGGTATTTGCAAGGTACGCGCGGCCAGGGTTGCCGGGGAATACCACTTCGTAAATCTTAGAGTGCCCCATCCTGTGGCGTACGAACTGGTGGATGTATCGCACGCCAAAAGACCAGTGCGGCAACCGCACCGGTAGACCGTATACCGCCACTTCCATCATGAACTGGGAGGGAACTAACTCGAAATCGACGGGAAAGTAATCCAGTCCCATCTCTGCGGCCAGAATGTTGAAGGAGGACTCGTATTGCAGAAGCTGCTCCTCCATCTTGGAGTCCACCATGACCTACGACTCTCCTTGTGCGTTCGCTTCGGTTTGGAAGAAAGCGCGAATCGCGTCCCAAATGTCGGTGTGCTCCACCACACGGTAGGTTGTCGTTGCCACCCCTTCCTTCTTTGCGCTGTCGAACTGATGCGCGGTCTCCGTCTGTCCATCGGAACGGAGATCCGGCATGACCTCAAGATAGCCCATGAAATTCAGCAGAGGTCCCAGAGATACGAGTTCCTTGTGTAGATTGCCCCTGTCTTCGGCGAAGTTCCCGCCGTCGGAGGCATAAAACAAATATCCGTTGAACCGATCCGCCCCGTAACGGTCCTCGAACACTTCGCGCGCAAGTCGGAACGCTTTGGAAGTCACCGTGCCGCCTTGTGCGGTTACCTGAAAAAACTCCTCCTCATCGAATTCCCAGGCCGCGACGGTATGAGCGATAAATACGGTCTCAATTTGACGATAGCGGCGTTTCAGGCCCTGCAGTGCCCAAAAAAAGAACGATTTCGACAGACGCCGTTCGGTGTCGCCCATGCTCGATGAGACATCGAGCAAGAACATGACGACGGCCGCCGTGCTTGGGCGGCTACGTTTGTGCAGTTGCCGAAAGCGAAGGTCTTCATTCGTGATCGGGACGTCGTCGGGCCTCACCGCCCGGCGTTTGAGCGACTCCTTCATCGTGCGGCGTCTGTCCAGGCGTGAACGCGCACCCCGTTTGTCCCAGCCTTCGCGGACCACTTCGTTTTCGACGACGTTGCTTTTCGATTTCGGCCTTAGATCGGGCAGCTCGAGCTCTTCCCACAGCCAGTCGACGATATCGTCGATCTTCATTTCCAGGATGAAGTGGGGTTCTCCCTCGCCGACGCCGCTTCCTTCGCGACCTTGGCCGTGAACCGGTCTGGCGGGACGCAGCACCGATCCGGGATCAGCCTTTCCCTGACCGGTGCCCGTGCTTTCGGACGGTGTGGCGAGACGGAAACGGTAATGTTCCAGAAACCGCACCGGGATTTGCACGGTCCGGTTCCCCGGACCGGAAATGACGTCGCTCCCGGCCACGACGTCGGGGAGGCTCTGCCTGATCGCTTCCCGAATCTTTTCGTTATGACGCAGCCAGTCCCGGGCCCCGCGGGAAAAGAGGTTGTACCACTGCGTCGTAACTGTCATAACAAGACCTCATGACCTACTCCTGAGATAGGAGGGTCGTCACATAATTCAAGGCTTCTTCAGCGCTGTGCTCATCGTAGTCGTATTCCTTGATCAATCGATCTTGTACTGCCGATATTTTTGCTTGCGCCTCGTCATCGGGGCGCGCCGCCGATGTAACCAATCGCAACACATCACGACGTTCTTCGAACAAATATTGTTCAATGGCCTCATGCAGTCGTGCGTGACTGTCGAGCGTGAACTTCTCTCCTTTCTTGAACGCGACCATGGCCTTACGCACGACTTCCTGTCGGAATGACTGCTTGCCCGAATCGGATACGCTGATTTTCTCCTCCACCGATCGAAGAAACCGTTCGTCCGGTTTTCGACTCTCTCCTGTCATGGGATCGCTGACTTCGCGGTCGTCCAGAGTCGCCTCGACCTCATCAAGATACTTATCCAGCAGGTTTTGCGCTTCATCTTCGAACGAAGTGAAGAGCGCTTTGTGCACGTCCTCCTTGACCCAGCGATTGAAAAAGTCCTTGCGAGCAGTGACGAGGAAATCCATCCACGCTTTCTTCTGTTTCGAATCCATGCGCGCATCGCTGTCAATGGCTTCCTTGAGCGCCAGCAAGACCTCCATGGACGTCAGGCTTTTCACTTCGCTGCGTGTTATAGCGTTCGAGATCGCGTTAATGACAAAGCGCGGCGAAACCCCAGCGAGTCCTTCCTCCGGCGTTTCGGCGCGAATTCTGTCGACTTCAACCTGAGTGAATCCCTCGACGTCTTCACCCGCGTACAAACGCGCCTTTTTCGAATGGTCGAGGTTCTCTCTTTCCGACGCGTGCAAGCGCGTCAGCGTCGCGAATACGGCCGCAACATTCAAAGCATGTGGATCCAGGTGCACGTGGCGAAACGTTGGCGCCGACGAAATCAACTTGTCGTATATTCTCGATTCCTCACGGTACGACAGGGTGTAAGGTACTTGAATGATGACCATGCGATCCAGGAGTGCCTCGTTTTCCTTTTCCTGCAGGAACTTGCGAAATTCAGCGAGATTCGTATGGGCGATGATGGTTTCATCCAGGTGGATCAGCGGAAATCGCGCGACTTTGACGTTTTTCTCCTGGGTCAGCGTGAGCAAGAGATAAAGAAACTCTCGTTTTACCTTGAGAATTTCGATCATCTCCAGCACGCCACGACTCGCCGCGTACACGGCACCCGACCACGACCAGGCCCGCGGGTCGCCTTCATCGCCGTATTTCGATACCTTGGAAAGATCAACCGAACCAATCAGATCCGCGATGTCAGCGGTGGTGGGGTCGTGCGGCGCATAGGTCCCGACTCCGACGCGGCCGGCCTCGGAGAGGAAGACGCGCTCCACGGGAAACCGCATGAAATCGCCTTCGAATTCGTCCTCGAGCCGCGCCTGCGAATGCGGACTCAACTCGCCGGTAATCTCCACACCGTAGGTTTCCCGAAATTCGGGCCGCAAGCTTGCTGGAACCAGATTTAACGGAGATTCGTGTAACGGCGATCCCTTGAGTGCGTAGATTGCTCCCTCGTCCGTATGGCTGTACTCCTCGATTCCGCGTTTCAATGCTATGACGAGGCTGGATTTTCCGCCCGAGGGAGGCCCCAACAGCAGCAATAACCGGCGACCGACTTCAGAGCCTGCGGCAGCGGCCTTGAAATAGTCCACGACGCGGTCGAGGGTCGCGTCAATCCCGAATAGATTCTGTGAGAAAAATTTGCTTGGCTCCGCCATTCCCTCTTCGTTGAGATACTTTTTTCCATACCATTGCAGCATATCCCAGATATATTCATGGCTGGTCCGCGCAAATTGACTCGGGTTCTCCTTCAGGAGCTGTTGAGCGAACTCGGCGAAAGTCCCTTCCCAATGTTTACCTCGGTGTTCCTGGGCGAAGGTTTCCATCGCTTTCAGGAACTGCGAATGCGAATGTGAATTACGATGGTGGGCGCTGGTCATTTGATAGCACCTCCGTTAAACCGTCTAGTAATGAGACCGCCTTATTTCCGATGATCCTTTCCCACGAGGTTGCCAAATCCAGAACATACTACTTAGTTTAGTATTATATGTAATGCGTCGAAAAAAAAATTACATAAGAATTATTAATTGACAAAAAATATTTTCGTGCTATGACATAATAAAACGAACGCCAAACCAAATAGGCTGACATCTGCTGCGCAGAGTTTACGAAACTTTTTTCTGAATATTTTGTCTCATTATGGTTGTTTGACAAATTCTATCAGAATCAAAAGTACATCTAAGTTTGGTTTGCGTTTACGTACCTCCTTTCTTTCTTCCTTAGAACACCCTCAACTTGCGTCAATCTAAGCGAATCTGCACGGACGCGTGCTTTTTTCCCTTAGATTTGTCGGTGGGAGCGCGGGCAGAGGCCGGGCGTCGAGGACTTCGCTGCAACGCAATTGTCGTGAATCGCGTTATACAAAACATCAGTTCCGGTATTGTTGGAATTTTCCATTTGTTGTAGCGCACGAATCGCCACCGCTCGCAGCCGGCGACCGGCAAAGAGACGTTGCGATGACGCTTGCCGCACCATATCTATCAATCGGCATCGCGGTCGCCTAAGCACAATTTAGAATTGTTTACGAGTGCGCAATCGATCATCGATCCGTGCGGTAATCCTTCCACGGCCGCCGTGAGACACCCGCTCGCGCCTGCCGTATTCGCCGATCTGCAACGCGGTGCCAAAGCTCGATGGTGACAAAGTTAAAGAACGTGACGGAAAAAGGAAACGACGCTGCGGCCGCGATCGATTCAGATCACCGTCGAGCAAAATTTCCGCGGCATACGGGCAACCGCGTGCGTAGCCGTGTCGACTGCCCTGTGGTGCTGAACGCGATCCCCTTGGGTTCAGTCATAAAGCAGCGCCCCGCTGCGTCCAGCCGTGTAGATTTCGGCAGGGGAACAGGCGAGGCGCATGACGCTTTCGAGTTCGCTGCCCTCGTCGACAGCTTCTCGCACCGCGGGCGATCCCGTCAACAAGTCGATGGCGGGCACGTCGTCACGGAATTCATAGGATTGCGTACGCCAGGCAAATTCGTCGGGCCAGAGTGATTTCACCGCGACCAGCACCGCGATTCCCGTTAGTAAAGGCCGGAACGTGCTGCGGTCGATGACGTGCAATTGCAGCGCTCCGCATCTTTGATGGGCGAACTTGTGGAACGCGGGTTCGATGGCGCAGGGGCGGAAGCGCACTCCTGGAAGGTCGTAGTCTTGCA
>JBFGKR010000090.1:0-7181 GCA_041576575.1 Arenicellales bacterium
AGGTCTACCAAGCGGCGATTGTGGTCCAGGAGAAAAAACACGATTTGCTGTGTGCGTCCCGGGGTCTTACTGGTGCGCGCCAAGTTTTTCCGCCGTACGAGCGCGTTCACCGCGCTGGACTTTCCCACGTTTGAGCGACCCGCAAACGCCACTTCTGCGCCCACGTCCGGCGGCCACTGTTCGGGTTCATGCGCCGCAATTAGAAACCGGGGATTTTGAAATAGCCGGGGCAGTGGATGCATGCCTGCTCAGTTTCCGAACCCGACACGCCGCGTCCTGTCGAAGCGTGGGGGCGGTTGGTATTGTGACCCCAGGGACGTCGTGTTATAAGACTTGCCGACCTGAACTCGTAGAACCGGGTCCGGACCCGACAGGGCGTCGCGGAGCGTGTTTCGAGGCGCGTCGCGGTTGAATTTCCAGCACGTCATAAAACCCACCGTACGCGGAGTAGTACCGATGAGTAAATGGGTAATTTTCTTTGTATTTGTGATGCCAGTATCGATAGCGACTTTCGCTGCACATACGGAGCCGATCCTCGATCTGCCGCCCGCCGATCTGGAGGCGGGAAAGCAAAAATCCAAGGCCTGTGCTGCGTGTCACGGTGTGGACGGCAACAGCACGAATCCGATGTACCCGAGTCTCGCCGGCCAGGTTCCCGGTTATATCGCCGACCAGCTGGATCTGTTTCAAACCGGTGGACGCAAGAATGATATCATGGCGGGTATGGTAGCCGGTTTGTCCAAGCAGGACCTTGCGGACTTGGATGCCTATTACGTCAGCCTGGAACTGAAGCCCGGCGCCATTCCGAAGGAGGAGAGAGATTTAGCCAAGCGCGGCGAACGGTTGTACCGTGGGGGGTATGCCCCCTTGAACGTGGCGGCTTGCATCGGCTGTCACGGACCGAATGGACGCGGTATCCCCATCCACTTTCCCCGGGTGGCGGGCCAACAGCGCGAGTATATGGAAAATCAGCTCAAGGCCTTCAAGGACAGCTACCAGCACCCCGAGTCCGGCGTTCGCATCAGCTATGGCGATATCATGACCAGTATCGCTTTTCTATTGTCCGACCAGCAGATCAAGGAAGTCACCGCATACATGCACGCCTTGAAATAAGCCAGCGCGGCGGGTCGCGGCCGATCGTGGCCGTGGTCTCGGAATCGCAGAAGACCCGCAGCGGCAGCGCTGTTTTTCACGCGAGCTCCGTAAAGACTTCTCGAGCGGCCTCAATAGTGGCGTCGATGTCGTCGTCGCTGTGGGCGGCGGATACAAAACCCGCTTCAAACGATGACGGCGCCAGGTATATACCTCGGTCCAGCATTCCATGAAAGAAGCGTTTGAACTTTTCCGTGTCGCAAGACGTGACCTGTTTGAAGCTGGTGACCGCCTCGTGTTCGGTGAAAAAAAAGCCAAACATTCCGCCAACGCTTTGCGTGCAAAGGCTTATTCCGGCATTTCGTGCCGCCGCGGTCAAGCCGTCGGCCAGGCGCACGGTTTTTTCCGTGAGACGCTCGAAGAATCCTTCTGCAGAAATCAGCTTCAGTGTCGTCAAACCGGCCGCCATTGCCACGGGATTTCCGGACAGCGTACCCGCCTGGTACACGGGGCCATCCGGGGCGATGTGATCCATGATGTCAGCGCGGCCGCCGAACGCCCCCACGGGCATACCACCGCCGATTACCTTTCCAAACGTGGTTAGGTCCGGCTTGATGTCGTAAAGTCCTTGAGCGCCGGTCACGCCAACTCGGAATCCAGTCATGACTTCGTCAAAAATCAGGACGCTGCCGTAGCGGTCACACATGTCGCGCAAACTTTCTAGGAATCCGGGCACCGGTGGAACGCAGTTCATATTGCCGGCGATCGGCTCCACGATGACAGCTGCTATGCGACCGCCCATATCTTCGAACACGTCCCGCATCGGCCGTGCATCGTTGTAGTCCAGGGTGAGGGTGTGCTCCGCGAGAGAACCGGGTACCCCGGGCGAGGTGGGAACGCCCAATGTCAACGCGCCAGAACCGGCCTTGACCAGCAGACTGTCTGCGTGGCCGTGATAACAGCCCTCGAATTTCACCAATTTGTCACGACCCGTGTAGCCGCGCGCCAAGCGGATTGCGCTCATGGTGGCCTCCGTTCCCGAGCTCACCATGCGCACCTTGTCGACGGACGGAATCCACTCGCATATTGTTTTGGCAAGCTCGGTTTCGACCCGCGTGGGGGCGCCGAAACTCAAGCCCTTGTCGGCCGCGGTCTTGACCGCGGCGATGACGTCGGGATGCGCATGACCGAGGACCATGGGGCCCCAAGAACCGACGTAGTCGATGAACCGATTGCCGGCCTCGTCCCAGACGTACGGGCCCTGTGCGCGACGAATGAAAACCGGCTCCCCTCCGACACTCCTGAAGGCGCGCACCGGCGAATTCACGCCCCCTGGAATATATCGTTTCGCCTGCTCAAAAAAAGATTCTTTCATCGTACTTCAGTCTCTGTAGGTGAATAGGCTCGCCAACTGTGCCGCCGCCAGGCGACGATCCGGCGCACCGAATACGGCATGGATCACGGCTAACGCGTCGGCCCCCGCTGCAATCAGCATGCCGCCATTTTCCTGGGTTATGCCACCGATCGCAACGATAGGAACCGTCAGCTTTCTCCGCGCCCGTCGAAGCAGGCCGACGGTGACGCTCGTGGCATTGGGTTTGCTGGGCGATGGAAAAAAACTCCCGAACGCCACGTAGTCGGCGCCCCCCGATTGCGCAGACACGGCACGATCTAGGCTGTCATAGCAAGAAACCCCGACCACTCGTGCAGGGCCGACTATCTCACGCGCAACGGATATCGCCGCATCGCTTCTCCCGACGTGTACTCCGTCGGCACCTACCGCTACAGCCAATTCGGGTTCGTCGTTGACTATAAACAGCGCTTTGTGCGCATTGCAGACACGCCGGACGGAACGCGCCTGCTGCAGGCGCGTCCGACGGTCGGCGGCTTTGTTTCTATATTGAATTACACGTGCGCCACCCTCGATTACCGCCGTCACCTCGTCGAGCAAGCGATCGTCCGGCACCAGACCGGGGTCGGTGATGGCGTAAAGCCCTTGGACCTTCATCGCCGCGGCTATCGCAATGGGTAGAGACGGTCGGGAATGAACTGTCCGCATCCCGGCTGATAAGCTCCCTGCAGCGTTTGCCAAGTATATTCGAGCGCCCCACGCACGGCATCACGTGCGGCCATTCCCTGCGCCAGGTAGCCCGAGACCGCGGCGGCGAGGGTGCAACCGGAACCGTGAAATACGCCGTGCAGTCTCGGCCACTCGCTGGTGGTTACCTGGTTTGTCGAGGCCTGGTAAAGGCGGTGTATGACCTTCTCGGTCGGCGCATGGGTTCCGGTGACGAGCACGTTTTCGCAACCGCCTTCTAGCAGTGAACGAGCCGCCGCATCCGTGTCGCACGCACCGCCAATCTCCAGGCACTCCCGCGTATTGGGGGTTAGCACCGTGGCACGAGGCAGCAACGTGGCGCGTAACGCGCCGATCAGATCGGCTTCGCTGAGCAGCCCTCCGCGATCGGCGCGGAGCACCGGGTCCAGCACGACGGGCAAGTCCCTAAGGGCGGATATCTTTTCTTTAACCGCGGTCACTATCTCCGCGGAACCGAGCATTCCTATCTTGCACGCCGCGAAGTGCGTATCTTCCATCAAGGCAGCGGTTTGTTCCGCGACCAGTTCCGGCTCCAGCAAGTGGTAGCGCTTCACGGTCTTGGTGTTTTGAACGGTAATGCCGGTAACGACCACGACCGGATGGCAGCCCAGGGCAAGGAGCGTTGCGGCGTCGGCGCTGACACCCGCGCCGCTGCTGGGGTCGTGTCCTCCAAACACTAACACCACAGGAGGAGATCGCAGGCTCTTGGATTTGGGTTTCATCGTGAGGATTGCCTATGGTTGTGCCGCCGCGGGCTTCGCTACAAAAAACGCGCCGGGGGGCTAGCGTTGTGTGAATCCGCTGCGGTGGGCTAGAGCTGGGCGTGACAGCCCGATCGTTAAGCTATTTCGCATCCGCGTGGCGCGGTCCACGGCCACCTCGAGCGCATGCGTCGCACCGGTATTCCAGGTATGATTCATGCGCTCACGCAGTGGCAGCCGAATGACGGGCCGACGGATTGCAGCACTCTGTCGGGAACAAACCGTCTGTTCGTTGGATCGTCATCACGGCGTAGGCGGGTCGACATAGCTCACTTATAATAGCGCGCCACTCCGCGGTCAAACTTGTCCCCGAGGTCGACAGGTGGAATACAAATCATACATGTGTGTTATTTGCGGGTTTGTGTACGAGGAAGAAAAAGGTCTGCCGGATCACGGCATCCCACCGGGCACACCTTGGGAGGCCTTGCCGGAGGGCTGGCAATGTCCAGACTGCGGAGCAACGAAAAACGATTTCGAGCTGGTGGAAATTTAGACGCCCGAGGCAACACGGCGCATAGGCTCGGACGCGGGTGAGGGCAGATTGCTGACATACTGCAGTAAAAGGCGGCGTATACGCAACGACCAAGGCGCGCCGCCCAATGGGCCGGGCGCTGTTACGCTAGCGCAGGAGGTGCGGGCCGACTCGCTGAGACCGCACTTAATTCGTACGGCCGTATTTTTGCTTGAAACGGCCGACACGGCCTTCGGTGTCGATGATCTTTTGCTTGCCGGTGTAAAACGGATGACAGGCCGAACAGATCTCCACATGAAGAGCTTTTCCCAGTGTGGATCGGGTCTCGAAGGAGTTGCCGCAGGCGCACGTCACCTTGATAGTGTCGTATGCGGGATGTATGTTGGTTTTCATCGCTTTCTCCTGAGTCGACCATCAAGCGGGAGGCGGATGTTAGGCAAAAGTCCGTGCATTTTCAAGCGTCCACCTTCTGCGACCCCGTGAAACCCCAAGTCGCTCCCGATCGCGGCCGCGGTCAACGCTTCATAGACTGAAAAAACTCGCTGTTGCTTTTGGTGGCGCGTAGTTTGTCCAGCAGGAATTCTATGGCCTCCACGTCGTCCATGGGATGGAGCAGTTTCCGCAGCAACCAGATCTTTTGGAGTTCATTGGGGTCCGTCAGCAGTTCCTCTCGCCGGGTGCCGGATTTTCCGATAATGATCGCCGGGTATACCCGTTTCTCCGCAATTCTCCGGTCGAGGTGTATTTCCAAATTACCCGTGCCCTTGAATTCCTCGTAGATCACGTCGTCCATTTTTGAACCGGTATCGATCAAGGCCGTCGCCAGAATGGTAAGGCTGCCTCCCTCCTCTATATTGCGGGCGGCGCCGAAAAAACGTTTCGGCTTTTGCAGCGCGTTGGCGTCCACGCCCCCGGTGAGCACTTTGCCCGAAGCCGGCTGCACGGTGTTGTAGGCGCGCGCCAAACGAGTAATGGAGTCGAGCAGAATAACCACGTCCTTCTTGTGTTCCACCAAGCGCTTGGCCTTTTCTATGACCATTTCTGCGACCTGCACGTGCCGCGCTGCGGGCTCATCAAACGTCGAAGAGATGACCTCGCCTTTTACCGACCGCTGCATCTCCGTGACTTCTTCCGGCCGCTCATCGATCAATAACACGATCAATATGCATTCTGGGTGATTGGCGGTGATAGAGTGCGCGATCTGCTGCAGGATCACCGTTTTTCCACTTTTTGGTGACGACACGATCAAGCCGCGCTGACCCTTGCCCACAGGGGATATGAGGTCAATGACGCGCGCGGTGAGATCCTCCGTAGTGCCGTTTTCCTGCTCGAGGCGGATGCGCTCGTCCGGGTGCAGCGGCGTAAGGTTCTCGAACAGTATCTTGTTCTTCGCCTCGTCCGGAGACTGGAAGTTTATGGTCTCGACCTTGAGTAATGCGAAATAACGTTCCGATTCCTTGGGGGGACGAATGAGCCCTGTTATGGTGTCCCCGGTGCGCAGATTGAACCGCCTTATCTGACTCGGAGAGACGTAGATGTCGTCCGGTCCCGCCAAATAAGAACTGTCCGCGGAACGCAAGAACCCAAAGCCATCCTGAAGAATCTCAACCACTCCCTCCCCCGTGATGTCCTCGCCCTTCTTTGCTTGGGCCTTCAGAATGGCGAATATCTGATCTTGTTTCCGCATGCGCCCCAGACCGTCCAGATCCATGGAGCGCGCCATATCAGCGAGTTCCGTCGGAGGCTTCTTTTTCAATTCCGCCAGTGATAGTGACATAAGCAGCTAAACGTAATGGTAGCGCCTCTCGGGCACCTGAAATCGGAGATACTAGGGTAAGTTGGTGGAGTTAGAGGGAAAAGTTATCGTTACTGAATTTAAGATAGCACGACCTGTGAGCAACGTCCAGCGGTCGATTCAAAGATTTCCGTCCAAAAAAGCGGTTAGCTGCGACTTCGACATGGCGCCTACTTTGGTCGCTTCCACATTGCCGTTTTTGAACAGCATTAATGTGGGGATGCCGCGAATACCATACTTCGGGGGTGTGTTTGGGTTGTCGTCGATATTAAATTTCGCAATCGTCAGGCGCCCGGCGTATTCTTTGGAGACCTCCTCCAATACCGGTGCTATCATCTTGCAGGGTCCGCACCACTCTGCCCAGTAATCGACCAGCACCGGCGTTTCGTTTTTTAGTACGGTTTCCTCGAAATTGTCGTCGGTGGCATGCACAATGTTGGGACTTGACATGGAAAATTTACGCCTCTCTGATTGGTGTTATTTCTAATTGTGTGCCTAATCAATTCGCTATTGCAAGCCCACTAAGTCGTGGAATCCTGCTATTCTCCCAATGACATGACAGAAAAACATCTTACCGGCCGGCGATTCGCAGATTTGGACATGCCGGCTCCGCTTCTGCAAGGTGCCGCCGACGCAGGTTTCGAATTTTGCACCCCCATCCAGGCTGAATCGCTACCGGTGGCGTTGGCGGGGCAAGATGTAGCGGGTCAGGCGAAGACCGGCACCGGCAAGACAGCCGCTTTCTTGTTTGCCCTGTTTGCTTTTCTGCTACGCCACCCGCCTAAACAAGGCCGCACCGCCCAGCAGCCGAGGGGGCTGGTGCTAGCTCCCACCAGGGAGCTGGCGGTCCAGATCCACAAGGACGGACAGTCCCTGGGCCGATATACGCCCTTCGAGCTCGCGTTGATCTACGGAGGGACGGGCTACGAAAAGCAGAGACGCGCCCTGGAGCAGGGCGCAGAC